>JBAVPF010000379.1:0-7389 GCA_049692815.1 Acidimicrobiia bacterium | reverse complement strand
CGGCGGTATCCACGGCACGTCGATGAGCCAGGTGGCACGACGCGCAGGAGTTGCGACGGGCACGGCCTACGTCCACTACGAGTCGAAGGAGGAGCTGCTGATCGCAGCCTTCGTCGAAATCAAGGAGAGCCTGGGCAGGACGGCCATGAAGGACGTGTCGGGCACGGATGAGCCGCGGAAGATGTTCGCAAGGGCATGGAGGAACATCCACGACTTTCTGCGGGACGATCCAGTCGTGGCGCGATTCCTCCTGCAGGTGGAGGCATCACCATTGAGGGGCCCGGCCCACGATGCCCTCGGCGCCAACGCCCTGACCGAGGCGGCCACCACCCTCGAGGAGCACCTCGTCCAGCTCCCGGCCGACCTCCTCTACGAGCTCGGGTTCTCCCCGGCGGTGAGGATCGTGGCCGACGGGACCGGGTTGAGCCCGACTCAGCTGGACACACTCATCGAATCGTGCTGGAGGGCTATCAGACGCTGAGCCCGTCCATGTAGACCTGGAGCTCTTTCCGGCTGACACCGGACGAGACCAGGATCGCTCCAGCCGCCGAGCGCTCGTCCCGGGCCAGGCCGAGCAGAATGTGCCTCTGGTCTATCTCCCGCTCTCCGGTGCGAATCGCCTCCCGCAGGGATAGCTCGAGGACCTTCTTCGAATCGGGGTCGAACCGGACGTGCCCGCCGGCAGGGGCGGCATCTCCAATGCTCAGGGCCTTGGCCTTGCGGCGGATGACATCGACAGAGCCGCCCACGGCACCGATGGCGCGGGCCGCCACCCCTGAGGGATCGTCCGTCACAGCGAGAAGGAGATGCTCGGTCCCCATGTGATCACTCCCGGCGCCACGTGCCTCTTCCTGGGCCGCAATGACCACCGAGCGGGCTCCGGCGGCGAATCTGGTGAGGAAGAAGCCGCTCCGCTTCCCCTTCCGCTTGCCCCGGTGAACAAAGCGCTTCTGGGCCGCCTGTCTCGTGGTCCCCATCGACTGGCCGATCTCCGCCCAGGAGGCTCCGGCTGCGCGTGCCTTCTCCACGAAATGGCCGACGAGATCGTCCGAGATCTCGTTGAGGCGTGCCGCCGCCATCACCGCGTCGGTGAGATGTTCCAGCTCCCCAACGTTCGGCCGTTCCCATTCGATGGAGCGGATGATCTCTTCGAGACTTGGCTCAGTCATGTGTCAACCGTAAGTTGACACACCCTCCTTGTCAACCTCGAGTTGACAGGGGTCTAGAGATCCTTGAGCGCGGCGATGGTCTTCTCCAGGCCGTCCCTCGCGTCGGCAAAGAGCATGAGGGTCTTGTCCTCGTAGAACAGCGGATTGTCGATGCCGGCGAACCCCGGGGAAAGGCTTCGTTTGACGACGATGACGGTGCCCGCCCTGTCGACGTTGAGGATCGGCATGCCGTAGATCGGCGATCCCGGATCGTCCCGCGCCGACGGGTTGACCACGTCGTTGGCCCCGAGGACCAGGACGACGTCGGTCTGAGCGAACTGTGGATCTGCCTGTTCCAGGTCGAGCAGTTGCTCGTAGGGAACGTCGGCCTCGGCGAGGAGGACATTCATGTGCCCCGGCATCCGACCCGCCACCGGGTGGATGGCGTACTGAACCCGGGTGCCGCGACTCTCCAGCGCGTCGGCGAGCTTGCGCACGGCGTGCTGTGCCTGAGCCACTGCCAGGCCATAACCGGGGACGATCATCACCGAGTCGGCGTAACCCAGGGTTATCGCCGCATCGTCGGGGGTGGCCCGCTTCACCGGGAGATCCGACATCCCTCCTACGGCACCACCGCCGCCCTCCGTGCCGAAACCCGAGAACAAGACGTTGGCCAGTGAGCGGTTCATGGCTTCGGTCATCTGGAAGGTGAGGATCAGACCGGCCGCACCGACGAGGGCGCCACCGATGATGAGAGGGTTGGACTGGATCACGAAGCCTGCGGCCGCCGCGGCCAGCCCCGAAAACGAGTTGAGGAGGGAGATGACCACCGGCATGTCGGCACCACCGATGGGCACCACGCCCAGCACGCCGATCAGGAGCGAGAGCCCGCCGACCACCCAGTACGCGTTGGCCTCACCGGCGAGGGCCGCCCAAATCGAGACTGCGACGAGGCCAATCCCAACGAGCACGTTGATGGCCTGCTGGCCGGGGAACGTCAACGGCCGGCCAGGGAGGATCCCCTGGAGCTTGGCGAACGCCACGAAGCTGCCGGTGAAGGTGATCGACCCGATCAGGATGGAGAAGATGATCGAGATGGCGGTCTCGGCGGGGAGATGGGAGAGGTCGGTGTCCACGACGATCTCGGTGGCGGCGACCAGAGCCGATGCGATGCCACCCAAGCCGTTGAAGATGGCCACCATCTGCGGCATCGCCGTCATTTGGACACGGACCGCCGCCCAGGCGCCGATGACCGAGCCCACCGCCAGCCCGGCGACGATGGTCCCCCAATTGACCACGTTCTCCGTGACCAGCGTGAGCACGATGGCCGCCAGCATCCCAAGGGCGGCCAGACGGTTCCCGGAGCGGGCGGTCCCCGGAGAGCCGAGGCGCTTCAACCCCAGGATGAAACAGACGGCGGCGCCCAAATAGAGGATGGACGTCATTTCTTCTGTTTCTCCCGATCGCTCCTGCTGCGGAACATCTCCAGCATGCGGTCGGTGACCAGAAACCCGCCGACCACGTTGACGGTGGCGGTGGCGACTGCGAGGAAGCCGAGGACCTGAGCGACGAAGGAAGCTCCGAGCCCCGCCGCCACCAGTGCACCGATGATCGTGATCCCCGAGATGGCGTTCGCCCCAGACATGAGTGGCGTGTGCAGTGTGGGCGGTACCTTGCTGATGACCTCGAACCCGACGAAGGCGGCCAGGACGAATACGGTGATGCCTACGACCAGTGGGCTCATGGTCCGCTGTCCGGCCCCATGCCACGCCGCACCACGGGATGCGTGATGCGACCTTCGTGTGTGATGCTGGCGCCCGAGATGATCGGATCCTCCAGGTCGATCCTCATCGCGCCGCTCTCGTCGCTGATCCTTCCCAGGAACGCAGCCACGTTGCGTGCGTACATCTGACTGGCGTCGTGGGCGACACGGCCGGGCAGATCGACTGGCCCGATGATGCTCACACCATGGTGAACGACTGTCTGGCCTGGCCGGGTCAGCTCGCAGTTGCCACCCGACGGTGCAGCGACGTCGACGATGACCGAGCCGGGCCGCATTCGCTCGATCATCTCTTGAGACATCAGGAGGGGGGCGTGCGCCCCGGGTATCTGTGCCGTCGTGATCACGACATCCGACTCGGCCACCACGGCGCCGAGTGCCTCCTGCTGGCGCCGCTGTGTCTCGTCGGACACCTCTTTCGCGTATCCGGTCGCTGCCGCCGCCGACTCGTCCACTGGCGCCGCTATGAACCTGGCACCGAGACTCTCGATCTGCTCGCGGACCTCGGGGCGGATGTCGTAGGCGGAGACCTGTGCCCCCAGTCGGCGGGCTGTGGCTATGGCCTGGAGACCGGCAACGCCGGCTCCGAGCACGAGAAGTCTCACCGGAGGAATGGTCCCCGCCGCGGTCGTGAGCATGGGGAAGAACCTCGGTGTGGCCGCCGCGGCCACCAGAACGGCGTGGTAGCCGGCGGCGGTGGCCTGAGACGACAACGCGTCCATGCTCTGGGCAAGAGTCGTGCGCGGTATCGATTCCATGGCAAAACCGCTGATGCGCCGCGCTTTCATCACGTCGACCAACTCGGTGGCGCTGAAGGGGTCGAGAAACCCGACCAGAGCCGCTCCTTCAGGAATGCGTCGCGCCTGCTCAGCCGCCGGTGGCCCGACGACGGTGACGATGTCGGCCCCCTGGTAGGGGTCTTCGACCACCTCGGCTCCTGCCTCGGCGTAGGCGGCGTCGTCGAATCCCGCACCTTCTCCGGCGCCCTTCTCCACGACCACCGTGTGGCCCGATTCGCGCAGTTTCGCCACTACAGGCGGGGTGAGGGAGACCCTTCTCTCTCCGGGCCCTTCGGCGGGAACGGCTATGCGCATCGTGCCGGACGGTAACCAGCGGGAACGCAGCTCTCTAATTCTGCAGGGGAAGGAAATTCCAACGGCAAGACTGTGTCCTGCATGACCTTCGTCAGAACGACACTCCTCATCTTCGCCATATTGGCCGGACTGGGCCTGCCCCTCTGGTACGTGGCATGGAGGGAAGGCCGACGAGACACAATCCGCAATTTCGTGCTCGGAGCGGTGGTGGTCGCCGTTCTCGCCGGAATCGTCGCCCTCACCTCGGAACGGGCCCTGGAGCAATGCATGGCCGCCAACGGCCGGGAGTGCATCGACCCCGGTGCTGACGGCGTGCAACTCGTGATGGTGGGCTTCTATCTGATCATCAACTGGTTCGTCGCCTACAAGCTGTGGAGCGACTGAGCACCCGTTCTGTGTCGATTATCACGGCGATGGGCCGGAAAAGGCGACACAGAACAGGGGTGAGGACGGGGTCGGGAGTTCTCCTTCCCTGCTACAAGGACGGACGATGAAGGTCGTAGTGGTAGGGGCACTCTGGTTCGTCGCGGCACTGAGCGCGGCGTCTCTGGTCGGCTGGACCGTCGAGTCGGCACCCTGCTCAGCTCCCGATCAGACCCTCGAAACGACGAGCGCCGTCGAAGGCGAAGGCGAGCCCGTCCGCCTCCAAGCCGAGCCGGTGGCCGAAGGGCTCACCCAACCGTCGGACATGTTCACCCTGCCCGCCCGCGACGAGCTCTTCGTGGTGGAGAAGCCGGGCACGATCGTGATGGTCGAGAATGGCCACGTGGCGTGGCCGCCCGTCTTGGACATGAGGTCACTGGTGCTGAACGAGGGCAACGAACAGGGTTTGCTCACCGTGCGGCCCGATCCCCGGTTCACCGAGAGCTGCCGTCTGTTCATCTTCTACACCGACAAGTACGGAGACTCACAGCTGGCGAGTATCCGGCTGTCGGGGACGGACTCGCCGACAGCCGACCTCAGGTCGCTTCGGCACATACTCGAGATACCCCAGCGACAGGCCTGGCACCAGTCGGGGTCGATGATCTTCGGGCCCGAGGGAAACCTGTGGATCTCGGTCGGAGACGGGGGAGGAATCGGTGATCCCCATGGCTTCGGACAGAACCCGAAGAGACTCGAAGGATCCATCCTCAGGCTCGACGTCGACACCTCCTCCTACCGGGTCCCGGTCGACAACCCCTTCGCGTACTCGAGCGCCGGCCGCCCCGAAGTCTGGGCATTCGGCTTGCGCAACCCGTGGCGATTGAGCATCGACGAGGAGTCCGGGCTGCTCTTCATACCGGACGTCGGGCAAGAGGACGTAGAGGAGCTCGACATCGTCGACTGGCGTGAGCCCGGCCTCAACTTCGGATGGTCGGTCACCGAAGGCGCCGGCTGCTACCGGGAGGTTGCTTGCGACACGGATGGCTTCACAGAGCCCATGTACGAGTACGAGCACGATGGCAACGGGTGTGCGATCGTGGGCGGCCAGGTATATCGGGGCAGGGCCATACCGGAGTTGGACGGCCAGTACTTCTTTGCCGACTTCTGCCAGGGTTGGATCAAGAGCCTCACCTATCAGCACGGAGAGATCACCTCGATGACCGAGTGGACCGACCTCGGCCGGCATCCGCTGCTCACCTCCTTCGCGGTCGATGCCGCAGGCGAGATCTACTTCATGACCCTCGACGGGGGCCTGTGGAAGATCGCACCGGACAGAGCGAAACCGACCGGTTAGCTCGGGGCGCGTGTGCATAGGGATGCAATCGATCGTGTCGCGCTGATGGATCTGTCGGCGGCGGCGCATACGATTGGTCGGACATGACGACCCTCGAGAATCGACCCAACACCGTCCTCCTCGTGATCGACGTTCAGAACGGCGTGATCGGTAACGCCTACAACCGCGACGAGGTCGTCTCCAACATCTCTGCCCTTGTGGGAAAGGCGAGGGCGGAAGGGGTCCCTGTCGTCTGGGTCCAGCATTCAGACGAGAACGTGGAGAAAGGAAGCGAAGCCTGGCAATACGTCGCCGAACTGGTGCGCGACGATTCAGAAACCCTGGTGCACAAGAATTTCGGAGACTCGTTCGAGGCAACCGACCTCGAGCAAAGACTCGACGAACTGGGCGTCGGTCGCATCGTCGTCACGGGAGCACAGACCGATGAGTGCATCCGCTCAACGATCCACGGCGCGTTCACCCGTGGCTACGACGTGACGCTCGTTGGCGACGCCCACACAACCGAGGACCTCAGTGAGTGGGGTGCCCCGGCCCCTGAAATGGTGATCGCCCACACCAACATGTACTGGAACTGGCACAGCGCACCGGGTCGTCGCGCCGGAACGGTGTACACCGCCGACGTGGACTTCACCGACGGAAAGGCCTCTTAGGGCTACTTCCGAAGCCACCGTTCTCGTCGAACGTGGGTCAGACCCGGCCAACCATCGCGGCGCCGTCCGAGTTGTCGATGACGAACTTCCAACTTCCGTCGGCTTGACGCCGCAGGACCTCGGCACTGGCGCCTTCCATCGCTGTGCCCTGCTCATCGTGGACCGTCCAGGTCCAATGGACGAAGGCGAGGTCGCCCATCTCGAAGGTGGCCGACTCGTTCGATGGCAGAGTGAGACCGGACTCGGCGCGCTGATGTGCAGAGCGGATCTCGGTCAGCCCGCGTGACACAGGCCGGCGCCATCGCTCATGCCGTGGTCACGGTCGCCGGGTTGGGTCTGGTGATCACCGGCCTGAGGACCCGCAGGAAGAATCGAAAGGTTGGCAGCGGCCCGATCGCCGTCGGAGTGATGCCGGGATTCCCGATGACGCTCATGTTCTGGTTTCCCCCGGTTGCCCTGGTCGGCGTCCTTGCGATCGTCATCTCGACCATTGCGTTCCTCGACGCACCAAAGGGGAGATTGGAGAAGGCGGAGACACCGACCTGAACCAGGCCTGACAGCCCAGAGCGGGCAGCGTTGACCTCTTCAGATGATCCGACCGGCATGCTCCAGGAGGGGCTCCCCGTCGAGTATCCGACCAGGACCGAGCCGGGACAGGTCGAGCGTTGGTGTCGTCCCCGTGATCAGCTCGGCCAGGTAGCGCCCGACCGCGTGGCACTGCTGGAAGCCATGGCCGCTGAACCCGGTGGCAAGGAACAGACCGTCGATCAAAGGCCACTGTCCGATGATCCCGTTGGCGTCGAGCCGATTCTGTGCGTAGAGACCGGCCCATGACCGCATGACCTCGAGACGGTCGAATGCGGGAAGGATTTCGGCGAGTGCGGGCCAGATGACGTCGTAGAACCGGGCCCTCGGAGCCGGGGTGAAGTCGAAGCCGATCGGATCGGCATCGGTCGACCATGCCATCAGGAATGAGCCGTCGCTCTCCGGGAGCACGTAC
>JBAVPF010000378.1:0-2244 GCA_049692815.1 Acidimicrobiia bacterium | reverse complement strand
CTCTATGACGTCCTGGGGAACCGAGTCCGTTCGGCACAGTGCCTCGGCACGATGGCGATCTTCCCGGCATGGGCCGGCGACACGGATACTGCACGCAGACTGCTGACCGAGGCGCTCGATGCGCTCGACGGGCAGGACGTGCCGAAGGTCACGGCGGCACTTCATCAGTACCTGAGCCTCGCCGCCTGGTACGACGACGACGAGACGACTGCGCGGCAACACTTGAGCATCGCAATGGACGACGCAGTCCGCGCCCACTCCAAGAAGGTCCTTGCCGGTGTGCTCGCTCACAGAGGCATGGTGGAGGGCCGATGGGGGGACCGGTCGACAGCGTCGGTCGCCCTCCTCCAGGCTCTCGATCTCGTGCAGGGGCGACGCGACCTCGATATCGCCATTGTTGCCCGAGGGGCGATGCCGGTCTTGGCCGCGGAGAAGGAGTGGTCGCTGCTGATTCGATTGTCTGAGCACATTCGTCGAGTCGAGTCCCGGCATGGGTGGGACAAGCACATCCTGTTGGCCGTCGTGCTTGCGAGGGAGGCGGAGGCTGCGCTCGCAGGGAACACCGTGACAGTCGACCGGACTCCGGTAACGACCGCAGTCATCACCCAGGAATTGCGAGGGACTCTGCTGGCGATAGAGCAGGCGGTCCGGATCTAGGCGCGCCGTCGATCACGGTGCGATCGATCGTCTTTCGCTCTGAGCCACGGGCAGATCGCCGGCACCGATCGCCAGGACCGCCCACGTCATTCCGTCGGCGATGCGCGGTATGTCGATGGAATGCTTCAGGTCCGCCCCACCCATGAAGACGCTGGTGCTGGCAGTTGACCATGCCCAATACGTGCGCCCTTCCGGATCGAGGACGAGTACGTAATAGAGCGTTGCCCCATCAGCCGGCTGCCACGCCAGCAGCGGCCTCTCACCGCCACCCGACTCCGGGGTGAGGAGCGTCAACGGTGCCAGGTGGATTCCGTCGATGAGCGGCGGGCCCGTCACGACAGGATCGGAGCTTCCGTCCGACGTGTCGGGCGGGCTCGTTGTGACTGTCGCACCGACACTGGTGACGGTCACGAGACTGGTGGAGGGTGCCAATGTCTGGTCGGCCTCCTGTTCGTTCGCCGTACACGAGGCGAGGATCAATGCAGACAGGAGAATCGATGTCGCTCGCGTCGTGTTCGGAGTCATGAGCCGTCGATCGACAAGGCCTCGAGGATCTCGGCAGGACCGTAAGGGCGCCCATCGATCGTGAAGTCCGTGCGTCCCAGGCTGATATTGGCCCAGACGGCCCGCGCCGCTTCGGCCGCGTCTGTGTTCGGCACCGCACATGGATTGCAGGTGTCCCCATTGGAGGCGAGGTTGGCGTCGACAATCCGTTGTGCCTGGTCGTGGACCGCACCGGCCACCGCTTCTCTGTCGAAATCGGGGAGAGTGACAATGGCGATGGCGATGACCAGCCTCTCCAGATTGGCTGCATCGAACTCACGCGCGGCGAGCGCGTCGCCAATGGATACCGACAGTTGTGCACCGAAGATCGAGAGGAACGGGTCGAGGCTTGCCTTGTCGCTGCACTCGACATGGGCACCGTCGTCGAGTCGAACGAGGATGTCGTAGACGTCGAGGACGATCTGCTGCAACTCTGCGAGGTCGACGTTCCCGGTCTCGAGCAGGGCTGCTCCCCACGCCGCCTGGCGATCCCAGATCCTCTGCAGCGCCTCGACGAATTCCTGGCCATCGGCCGGCTCATCGCCCATGTAGACCGCATAGAAGTATCCGCTGATGTCGGTTTCCGACCACCCGGCCTCCTCGGCAAGTTCACCGAGGGGGAAGAGCCAGTCTCCGACCAGCCGGTTGCAGTCACCATGCGTGAATTGGACCGGTAGGTCGAATTGCTGAGTGCTTCCGACGGGGATCGTCATGTCCTCGATGAGGGCGAACCCGGTGGTGCCGGCGATACCGGACATAGTCAAACCGCTTTTGCTGCCCGAGAGGGCGCCATTGCCGGAGTAATGCAGGATTGCGTCCATTTTCACGGCACCCTTCAGATGCATCACTGCGTGACCGTCGAGGACCCAATCCCCGTCGACACTGTTGGGCCCGAATGGCTCGTCTTCGACGAAGAAGGCGAACGGGCTCCGGACCGTTCCCACCAACGTCGCCTCGGCTCCTTGCGCATCACCGGTGAGACTGGCCCTGGCCAGTGACTCTCCCGCCCACAGTCCGGGACGGAGCTCCAGCACGACCTCTTCG
>JBAVPF010000377.1:0-7752 GCA_049692815.1 Acidimicrobiia bacterium | reverse complement strand
CCCGTAGACCGTCAGCCTTCGGGGAAGCCGGCCCAGGGCCCGGCCCAGCTCCACACTCTCCGCCAGGCCGAACGAATGCGTCGACTGGACGGTGCTCGAAGGGAGCCGGTCCGTCAGCCCGTCGAATCTGGTGATGGTTCCCGGGTCGGCACCAGAGATCGTGGCGTCGACCACCGTCACGTCTGGCTCGTCGGCCCACAGCGCGACCAGATTGGAGCAGTCCCTCACCTCCAGCGCCCTGCCCCGTCCCTGCAGCCTCCGCACGACGTGGATGCCGGCACCATCGTCACCACGATCGGGGTTGCCCACACCCAGGACCAGGGATGACACGCTCATGCCCTGTCCACCGTCAGGTCGAGGAAGTGAGTCGCACAGGAGATGCACGGGTCGTAGTTCCGGATCGCCTGCTCCAACTGCCAGCGCAGCTCCTCGTCGGGGAGGTGGGTGCGATCCTCAACGTAGCTCCTGAGGTCGTCTTCGACGCTCAGTTGGTTTTGGGAAGTCGGCGGGACGATCTGAGCGTCGGAGATCAAACCCTCCCCATCGATGGCGTACCGGTGATAGAGGAGCCCTCTCGGGGCCTCCGACACCCCGTGACCGACCGCCGATACCGGGCTTACCGTCACCGCGGGCTGGGGCGGTCTTCGGTACTCGTCAATGAGACGCAGCGCCTCTTCGAACGCGAAGACCATCTCCACCGCTCGCACCACGATGCTCTTGAATGGATTACCGCAAACCGGGCCCAGGCCCGCTCTCTCCGCCTCTTCCCGAGCACGTGGCGTCAGCTGGTCGTGGTTCAGGGCGTATCTCGCCAGAGGACCCACGTGGTAGGACCCGCGCGACTTGATACGGGCATGCAACGCGTTGGACCATTCGACGTGCTCTTCCTCGAAGACGTCGGGCCATTGGGAAGCCATGATGTCCAGACCCCTGTTGGAGACGATCCGACCCTGGTGGATTGCGTACTCGTCGGGTGAGTGGAGGGCGACGAACTCGTATTCACGCTCGAATTCGGGGAACGGGAAGCCGGATACCCAGCGAACGGTCTCCACCGCGTGCTCCAATCCCCAGCTCAGGTCGTCGACCAGTGCGTCGAGCTCTCTCTCCTCCGGCACCCGATAGAAGCCGCCCACCCTGACGTTGATGGGATGGATCTCCCGGCCACCGAGGAGGGTCATCACCCGGTTGCCCAACTGCTTCAGCCTGAGCCCGGTCTCCACCTGCTCCGGGAACTCGGAGGCCATGGCGATGCCGCTCTCGTAGCCGAGGAAGTCGGGAGCGTGGAGGAAGAAGACATGAAGGCCATGGCTCTCGATCCATTCCCCGCAGTAGATGAGACGTCTGAGTCGTTGCAGAGACGCCGGTATCTCGACCCCGGCAGCGTCTTCCATGGCGTTGCATGCGCTCATCTGATAGGCGATGGGGCATATCCCGCATATCCGGGCGGTGATGTCCGGTGCCTCGTGGAAACCTCGACCCCGGAGGAGGGCTTCGAAGAATCGGGGCGGCTCGAAGATCTTGAACCGAAGATCGGTGACCTTGTCGTTCTCGAGTCTGAGATGCATCGCTCCTTCGCCCTCGACACGGGCGAGATACTCGACGTCTATGTGACGCTCATCGTGCATAGGTCTCGCTCGCCTCCCTGAATTCCGGTGCGTAGGCGTTGAAGGTCCGCAGGGAGCGGACGATGTCGGAGTCCTCCACACCGAGGTGCTTCCACCATTCGGCGAGTGCCGTGACGTTGGGTGTCTCGCTCGGCCCGAAGCAGCCGTAGCAGCCCCGGTCGTAGGCGGGGCAGATCGCCCCGCACCCGGCTTGGGTGACCGGCCCCAGGCATGGCACTCCGTCTCTCACCATGATGCAGGGCGTTCCTCTTGCCTTGCATTCGATGCAGACGCTGTGAGCAGGGATGTTTGGCCTCCTGCCGTGCAGGAACGCGTTGATCACCTCGATGAGCTGGACCTTCGAAATGGGACAGCCGCGAAGCTCGAACTCGACGTCGACATGGTCTTTGATTGCCGTCGACGTGTCCAGGGTGCTGATGTAAGAGGGCTCGGCGTAGACGATCGAGGTGAAATCGGCGATGTCCGCCCAGTTGCGCAATGCCTGAATCCCTCCCGCGGTGGCGCAGGCCCCAATGGTGACCAGCGATCTCGAGACCGACCGGACCTGGTGGATGCGCTCGGCGTCGTGTCGCGTCGTGATGGATCCCTCCACCAGCGAGAGGTCGTAGGGGCCCTCGACGACGGCTCGGGTCGCCTCCGGGAAATACGCGATCTCGATCGCCCCGGCCACTGCCAGCAGCTCGTCCTCGCAGTCGAGAAGACTGAGCTGGCAGCCGTCACAGGAGGCGAACTTCCACACGGCGAGCTTGGGCCGGCTCATATGTCGTTCACCCTCAGCCGATCGGCGAAGTGGGCGAAGGTGCCTATGGGGCCTCCCCAGCACAGGAAGTCGGATCCGTACTGACAGTGCCCACACAGCCCGATGCCGCACTTCATGTTTCGTTCCATGCTGATCCAGATGTCGTCGGCCGGGACACCGCGGTCTCTCAGCTCCCTGGCGACCATCCGCATCATCACCTCCGGCCCGCACACGAAGGCCGTCGTGGCCTCGGGGTCGAAGGGGGCTCTGGGGAGCAGATCGGTGACCAGGCCGACGTCTCCCCACCAGTCCGATCCGGCGCGGTCCACGGTCACTTCGACATGTATGCCGTCGGTCGTTATCCACCCCAGCAGATCCCCCCGGTACAGGAGATCGGTCGGCGTCCGCGCCCCGTAGAGCAGTGAGAGCGAGCCCGTCCCATCCCCCTGGTGCAGCGACTCGAGGATGGCCGGTCGTAGGGGGGCGATCCCGATGCCCCCGGCCACCATGAGAAGGTCGCGTCCCGACGCCCTGGAGACGGGCCAGCTGGTGCCGTAGGGCCCTCGCATGCCGACAACTTCACCGGGCTCGAGCGCGACTATGGCGTTGGTGACGGCGCCAACGCCGCGCACCGTGTGGACCAGCACCCGTCCCATATGCGGGTTGCCGGCGATCGATATCGGCACCTCCCCGACCCCAAAGACGTAGATCATCATGAACTGGCCCGGCTGAAAGTGCGTCTCCGTCTGCTCCTCGTCCTCGAAGACGAGGGTGGCGGTGTCCGGGGTCTCCCAGGTCTTCTCCACGAGCCGGAATGTCCGAGGGATCATCGGCTCGGGCCGTTCCCTGACGTCGGCGAGACTCGTCATGACCCGTGCCCGGGGTAGAGGTCGAGCAGTCGCACCCGCGCCGCATTGAGACGGCGGACCGCGGCGGCGGCGACCGTTGCGTAGACGTGAACGGCCAACTCGGTGTCGTGGAGACAACGGGTGCGGACGGCATCAGCGTCGAAAGCCACCATCTCCGTTGCCTCCAGTGCTCGTGCAGTCCAGTTCCACCGCGCCGGTGGGAACATGGAGCTGATGCCGAGCAGGTCGCCGCGTCCCAGCGTCTCGATGATGATCGACTCCTTGGCCGGGATCGACACCTCGAGCCCGACCCGGCCTTCCTCGATCACGTAGAAGCTCCCGGCGGGATCGTCCTCTTCGAAGATGATCTCCCGCGGTGCGTACTCCAGTTGGGAGGACACCGACTCGAGGAACCGCAAAGGCTCGACCGACAGCTCATCCAGTATCGGCGAGAGCTTGCGCAGACCTTCCAGGCTCATGACTCGGCCGTTTCTCTCATCGCCGCCACCTCCTGAGTGATGTCGATCCCAACGGGGCACCATGTGATGCATCTCCCGCACCCGACGCAGCCACTACGGCCGAACTGGTCGTGCCAGGTGGCGAGCTTGTGGGTCATCCATTGCCGGTAACGCGAGCGGGTGTCACCCCTGACCGGCCGACCGTGCAGCGCGCTGAACTCGAGTGTGAAGCAACTGTCCCAACGTCTCGATCTGACCGCGGTGCCATCCAGGGTGACACTGTCCTCGGTTGTCGAGCAGAAGCACGTCGGGCAGACCATCGTGCAGTTGCCGCATGCCAGACAGCGGTCGGCAACGTCGGCCCATCGCTCGTGGTTGGGGTTGGCCACGAGGAGATCGCGTATCCCTTCGGTTTCCATCCGTCGGACGATGTCCCTCTCCGCCCGGAGCATCGACTCCTCGACGTGTGCCATGTCTGCAGAGGTTGTCTCACGCCCGGGGAGGTCGAGCATGATGTCCGCGCCCCTGTCCGACCCGGAGTCGACGACGTATCTCGGGTCGTCACCGTCGAGTATCTCGGTCATGACGATGTCGAAGCCCGTCGAGCAGCGGGGCCCGGTGCCCATCGAGGTGCAGAAACACGTGGGGGCCGCTTGTCCGCAATTGACTGCGACGAAGAGTGCCTCGTCTCGACGTCTTGCGTACGTGGGATCGGACATGTTTGGGCCCGTGAAGACACCGTCCTGAACCTCGATCGCGGCCAACTCGCATGCCCGAACCCCGACGAAGGCATATCGCGCGCCCGGGTCGTCGACAGTCTCGAACACGATGCCGTCATTACCCCGGATCACCCGGAACAGGTCGGTGCGGGGCGGGTAGAGAAATCGCTTCCACGACGTCTGGCCCAGGTTGTAGCCGAATCGCGCATCGTCAGACCTATCCACCAACCGGTAGTGGCCGCCCTCCTGGTCGTCCCCGATCCCGACGGGCAGATCGGCCGGGGAGTGGAGGTGCTCGTAGACGACGGTCTGGTCGCGAACGGTGGGCCCGACAATGGTGTACCCCTCCCTCTCGAGCGTGTCGAAGAGGACATCCAAACCCTCGGTACCCATGACGAGAGACGTCACATGGCTGAAGCTAGGGAATGGCCACGAATGGGTTTAGGGGCAAAAGACACAGGTTGACGGGGTGTGAGACCCTCTTTGCCCGGCCGGGCTACCCGGAAGCCGCTGCCGACCTGGCGCAGTCGCCACAGACACCGGTGACCACCAGGTCGACGTTCTCCGCCGTGAAATCGTGATGCTCACCGAGATGAGACCTGATCTGGTCCACCAATTCACCCACGTGATGGTCGACCGCCCCACATGTCCGGCACACCATGTGGAAGTGGTCGTCGGGATGGGCGATCTCCCAACGGGCCGAGCTGTCGATGCCCAGATGCGACTCGCGGATGAGGTCGAGATCCTCGAACAGGGTCAGTGAGCGATAGACGGAGGAGATGTTCACCGTCGGGTCGGCCCGGTTCACCTGCTCGGCGATCTCCTCCGCCGTGAGATGGTTGCTGGCCCCGCGGAGCACCGACCACACCAGCCATCGCGGGCTGGTGAGGCGGTATCCGTGGTCGTGGAGGACCAAACCGAGATCGGCGTCGCCGTGCATCCTCGAATCATACATCTGCAAACCGCTGGTTCTTGCGAACGACTCGCAATAGAGTGCTAGAGTCCTGCCCATGGTCCTGGCCATGCACGCCCCCGACGGTTTTCTCAACCCGGGGACGGCCGTGGTCACCGCCGTCATCTCGACGGTGGTCGTTGGCTTCTCCCTTCGCCAGGCCAGGGCCCAGCTCAGCGAGCGGGCCATCCCTCTCGCCGGGATCGCCGCCGCCTTCGTCTTCGCCGCCCAGATGTTCAACTTCCCCGTCGCCTCCGGAACCACCGGGCACCTGCTCGGTGGAGCGCTGGTCGCCATCCTCCTCGGCCCGTCGGTGGGCACCGTGGTGGTGACGATCGTCGTGGTCGTCCAGGCCCTCGTCTTCGCCGACGGCGGCTTGACGGCTCTGGGATACAACGTGCTGAACATGGCGGTGGTCACTTCGTACGGCGGCTACGCCATCTTTCGCCTTCTGCGCAAGGTGTTTCCGTCGACCACCGGCGGAGTCGTGGGCGCCACCGGTTTGGCTGCGTGGGCTTCGGTGGTCATGGCCGCCGTCACGTTCTCGATCGAGTGGCTGTTCGGGGCCACGGCTCCGATACCCTTCGACCAGGTGTTCACGGCGATGGTCGGCGTTCATTCCCTGATCGGCATCGGGGAAGCCCTGATCAGCGCCCTCGCGGTGGGTGCGGTCCTCGCCGCCAGACCTGATCTCGTCTATGGCGCCCGGGATCTGGACCGTGCCCAACTGGAGGAGAACAGGCTGCCCAGGACTCGCACCTTCGTGATCGGAGGTGTGTTGGTCGCCCTCATGTTCGCCACGGTGGTCAGCCAGTTCGCCGTCGACAACCCCGATGGTCTCGAGGCCGTCGCCGCGGACAAGGGATTCATCGACTCGGGATCGGACAGCGCGATGGCGGGCTCGATCTTCGCCGACTACGCCACAGAGGGCATCTCCAACGAGACCGTCAGTCTGGCTGTCGCCGGAATCGTGGGGACGATCGTCACGCTTGCCGTGGCCGGCGGCATCTTCCTGGCATTGAGGGAGCGCCGGGGGCGGAGCCCGGCGCCGGTCTGAGCCGTGGGCGCCGGGCACGCCCACGCGCTCTACGTCCACGAGCACAGTCCCTTTCATCGGCTCGTGGCGGAGGTGAAGATCGCGGCGGCAGTGGGGATGATCACGTGTGTCGCCATCACGCCCCGGCAGGCAGTGTGGGCTTTCGCTCTCTATGCCGTGATAGTGATGGTGCTGATCACCATCTCGCGTGTGTCGCCCCTCTTCGTCCTCGCCCGGCTGGCCGCCGTGGCGCCTTTCGTGATCTTTGCCTTGTTCATCCCTTTCATAGGCACCGGCGACACGACGACCCTCTGGGGAATCGAGCTGTCCATCGACGGGTTGTGGGCCACCTGGAACATCATCATCAAGGCCGTGCTCGGGGCGAGCATCTCGATCGTCCTCACCGCCACGACGGAGGTTCCCGACATCATCAGAGGACTCGGCGTCCTCAGAGTGCCTGCGCTCTTCACTTCGATCGCCACCTTCATGATCAGATACCTCGAGCTGATCACCGAGGAGTTGGGTCGGATGCGAGTCGCGATGACGGCGCGCGGCTACGACCCTCGCTGGCTCTACCAGGCTCGTCCGATCGCCAATGCGGCGGGTGCGATGTTCGTGCGCTCCTACGAGCGAGGTGAGCGGATTCACGGCGCCATGCTCGCTCGAGGATTCACAGGAGAGATGCCGATCTTCGATCGTCGCCGGGCTGGGGCTGTCGAATGGGCTTCGGCGGCCTTGTTGGTGGGTGTTTTCGTCGTCGTTGCCCTGATGGCTGTCACGACGTCATGAGCAGGGCGCTGGAGCTCAGTCGTGTCGAGTTCGCCTACCCCGACGGCCGCGTCGCACTGCGCGGCGTCGATCTCGTCGTCGAAAGGGGCGAGAGAGTTGCGATCCTCGGTCCTAACGGAGCCGGGAAGACGACGCTGGCTCTCCACCTCAACGGGATCTTCAGAGCCACCGGCGGGAGGATCTCGGTGGCGGGACTGGAGCTGACCGATACCAAC
Source organism: Acidimicrobiia bacterium (assembly GCA_049692815.1). Taxonomy (GTDB): domain Bacteria; phylum Actinomycetota; class Acidimicrobiia; order Spongiisociales; family ZC4RG35; genus JANQRA01. The sequence continues at coordinate 371 of JBAVPF010000377.1, read as the reverse complement.
TTGCGCGAGATACGGGGTCTGGTCGGGCTCGTGTTTCAGGACCCCAATGATCAGCTGTTCATGCCAAGCGTTCGGGAGGACGTGGCATTTGGCCCGGCCAACATGGGTCTATCTGGAGAAGACCTCGACCACTGCGTGAGCGCGGCCCTGGAGCTCGTCGATGGCAGTGAGTTCGCCGATCGTCCTCCCCATCATCTCAGCGGTGGTGAGAAACGACGCGCTGCACTGGCCACCGTTCTGGCAATGGAGCCTGAGATCGTCGTTTTCGACGAGCCCTCGTCGGGTCTGGACCCTGCGGGACGTCGCGACCTGATCTCGACGTTGCAGACGCTCCAGATGACTCAACTGGTGATCACCCACGATGTCTCCAT
>JBAVPF010000376.1:0-3931 GCA_049692815.1 Acidimicrobiia bacterium | reverse complement strand
GGCGTATCCGGAGAACCGGGATGCTCTCTCTGACGCCTTTCATGATCCCGTCCTCCGGCAGGATCTCGAACGTCCCGAGGAGCTCTTCAACTCCGGGTGAGCGGTAGACCTCGTTGGATATGACGATCTCGCCGGCGCCGGCAAGCTGCTGGATCCGCGAAGCGATGTTGACGTCCTGGCCGAAGTAGTCGATGCGGTCGTTGAGGGTCACTGCCACCGACCGTCCACGGTGGATCCCGATCTTGATGGCGAGGTCGGTGGAGGCGGTGGCGTTGAACTCTTCCAGCACATCCAGCATGTCGATCGCCGCCCGCACCGCGTCGACCGGCATGACGAAGGTCGCCATGATGGCGTCACCGATCGTCTTCGTGACCGCCCCCGAGTTGAGGGCTACGGCATTCACCAACGCGTCGAAATGACGGCGCACCAGGTCGTACGCATTGACATCGCCGACGGAGTCGTACATGAGCGTCGAGTCCTTTAGATCGGTGAACAGATAGGTGAGATCACCCACGCGCAGCGTCTCCGATGCCGGAACCGTCTCGGAGCGGAAGAGCCGTCTGAACGTCTGGTTGCTGAGCAGCCTCTTGGCGGTCAGCACGGGCAGGAACTCGATGGCGGCTGCCTGATCGGGGACCGGCGGATACTGCACGACCCAGGTCGAGGCACGCTCGGTGCCCCGATTGTGGATGCTGAGGTTGAGCGGGCCGGCCGGTATCTGGCCGATAGCGGGCATGAAGAACTTGAACGTCCTGGCTGCCTGACCCGCATCGTCGGCCGGCTCGGGATCGTCCGTAAGGTCGTCGGGCACGTACAACGACTTGCCTTCGGGGAGCTCCAGCCGCACAGAGCCCAGCTCGTGCCCGGTCGCATCCGAGATCTCCCCTCCTGAGATCTCCAGTTTCAGGTCCCCTCCCTGGTTCTCGTCGTCCGGCTCCGCTATGAAGAGGGCGCTGGCCGGGCCCAGCGCGTCCCATACTCCGATGAAGCTCTCCGGCAGGTCGAGCGCGACTTCTGCCGTCTCCCCCGGCTCGACGTAGGCCAGGAGCTTGGTCCACGCCTTCAGGGTCTCCGGAACGGTGAGCCCGGTGGGCAGTGGCTTCACGTCGGCACCGAATTGAACGCGGAAATACAGGTCTTCGACGCTGAGCGACTCCGGGTGGAGGAACACGATGTCGCGCACCTGCGGGGAGACGGTGAACGTGACCTGAATCAGGTCGTCGAGGGTTGCCTCGTTCTCGTTGTTGCAGAGACTGCAGACGAAATGCGGGTCTAGGGCCTCGAGGGTGCGAAACCTGTTGTAGACGTTGGAGCAGGACCCGCACACGATGAGCCAGTCGAGATCGAACAGCCCGACGTTGGTGGCGTGGAGGAACAAGTCGATCGATTCGGGCTCGTCGACCCCCTGCGCTGTGGCATAGAGGATCGGGTTGATGCGAAACAGGTCGTAGTCGTCGCCGGAGCGGATCAGTGCCTCGAGTTTCGAAACCACCCGTGGACTCCACGATCTGGCTGATTCGAGCGCGGCAAGCCGTTCCTCTAGGACTGCCTCGTTGACTTCGGGCTGGCTGGCGCTCATTCCTGTGGGACCATCGGCGCGACACTAAATCTTCATTTCGGGCGCCTCGATCTCAACCATGGTGCGCGTGCTGGTCCATTGTCTCCAGTCGACAGAAACACGAGGCAGTGACCGGAACATCCGCCCTGGCGTTTGCCAGGTCCAGACGAGGCCACGGTCGAACCAGCGTTGCGCTTCCGTCGAGTCGGTTGAGACCGTGCGTCCATATGACCCGAGGTCGTAGTAGTCGTCGACCATGGCTCCCCTGGCTAGCTCTTTTCCGAAGCTAGCGAGGCGAAGCAGCGGCTCGGAGAGCCACGAAATGGCCGAGCCATCCGAGCCGCACCGGGACGGGCGGCAACGTAGCCTCCGGCGGAATGGGCGAGCTCCTTCGCAATCTGGTGATCCTGTTGTTATTCGCCTGGGTGGCACGATCGCTCCTCGGGGCGCGCGAGCTGACCTGGCGCAGGACGATCGTGGCCACTCTCGTGGGGCTTCTCCTGGGAGCAATCGGCGCCGCAGCCATCCTGGTGCGTGATCTCGACAGCTTCGACGCCTTCGAGACCATCAAGACCCAGTTCTACCTTCTCGGGGTGGTGCTCGCCCTCCCGGCGACGATGGCGGTGATGGTCTTCCTCGAGTTGTTCTCCTCGCGTCCCATAGGTGCTGCCCGCAGACGTTTCCGTCCCTTCCGCACCCTGAGTAGGTGGTTCCGGATGTGGATGAGGGGTTTTCAGGTGACCCGCATCGCTGCACGTCATGGGGTCGCCCCACTGCTCGGCCTGAGACGAGGAGAGGTGTCGGCGCGCACACCGGCCGAGATCGCACGCCGCACGAGGTTGTCCCTGGAAGAGGCAGGGGGCATGTTCGTGAAGTTGGGCCAGCTTCTGGTCACCAGGCCCGACCTGCTGCCATCGGAAGCACTCGCTGAGCTCGGACTTCTCCATGCCGACGTCCCACCCATCCCGGAAGCACAGGTCAGAATCCTGGTCCTGGAAGAGACGGGGAGGCCTCTCGACGAGGTCTTCGGCGCTTTCAGCTGGCAGCCGCTGGGCTCGGCATCGATCGGCCAGGCCCATGCCGCCCGGCTGTTGGACGGGCGTGAAGTCGTGGTCAAGGTTCGTCGGCCAGGCCTGGAAGAACAGGTGGACACCGATCTGGCCATCGTCAGGTGGCTGGCCGGGGTGGCCGAGCGTCGCACCGCATGGGCCAAGGCGTACAACGTCCGTGATCTGGTGTCAGAGTTCTCCAACGCGCTGCGCAACGAGCTCCGCTTCGTGAGGGAGGCCCGGAACGCGACAGACCTGGCTCAAGCCTGCGCCGACGACCCTCTCATCCATATCCCCTTCATCATCGAGTCACTTACTACAGACCGGATGCTGGTCATGGAGCGTCTACCCGGCACTCCCCTGTCCAAGTGGAAGACCATCGCAGATGGGCGGGATGACATGCGAAGCCTCGCCGATGCATTGTGTCGGTCGCAGGTGAGCGCAATGGTGCAAGGGCGCCGATTCCACGGGGATCCGCATCCTGGAAACGTGATGCTGCTCGACGAAGGCTTGCTCGGGTTGGTCGACTTTGGGATCACGGGACGGCTCGACACTTATGAGCGGGCCTCGGTCTTCGAAACCCTTCTCGCCATGAAGCTGGAGGAGCCCGCCCTCCTATACGACGCTCTCATGACCATCGGGGCGATCCAGGCCGAGCACGATCCCAACGAGGTCGAGCGGGAGCTGGCCCAGTTCCTGGCCTCATTGTCGGGATCACGGCTCCCGGGTCCGGAGGCCCTGACCGATCTGCTCCGTCTGACGACAAGGCTGGGAATGCGTCTCCCCCCCTCGACGACGACGATGTTCCGCGCCTTCGCCACGCTTGCCGGCACTCTCGAAACCCTTTCCCCCGGATACCCGATCCTCGAGGTGACGGCCGAGATCGGCGGTGAGCAGATGAGAGGGCAGATGCAGCCCTCTTCATTGGGCGAATTCGTGATACAGGAGTGGGCCGAGCTCGGTCCCGTTGTCCGCAGAGCCCCGCGGCATTTCGATCACATCGCTCGCCTCGCCGAGCACGGTCGTCTCACCGCCAGGATTCGGCTCTTCGCCTTCCCCGAAGAGGTGAGGGTGGCGGAACGGCTGTTGAACCGGGTGGTGCTGACACTTCTGACGATTGGCCTCGGAGGGATATCGGTTGCGTTGCTGACCTCCCAAGGCGGACCCGTTGTCGCCGGGATTCAGGTTCGGGTCCTGGAAGTTTTGGGATGGGCGACGGCCGTGTTCGCCACCTTGCTCCTTCTCCGGATCCTTCTGGCGGTTATTCGCTCCGAGCGCGAGCTCGAAAGTAGGTGACGAGTCGGCCACCCGATGGGCGATGACC
>JBAVPF010000375.1:0-13783 GCA_049692815.1 Acidimicrobiia bacterium | reverse complement strand
GGCATCGCCTGTGCGATGACGGTGGACAGGGTGGCAGTGGAATCGATGGGGCGGCTGGCGACGATGGCCTGCGCGATACGTCGCGCCAGGGGCTCCTCGCCGAATTCACGGATGACCCTGGTCAATTCCCCGACCGGCCATTCGTTGACTATCACCGAGGCGTCGATCTCGGCATCAGGGCCCATGCGCATGTCGAGGGGGCCTTCCTGGCGGTAGGAGAAGCCACGGTCCGCTTCGTCCAGCTGATGTGACGAGACACCGAGGTCGAAGAGGACACCGGAGACCTCCGGGCTGCCTTGTGATGAGATGATCTCTGCGAGGTGGCCGTAGTTGCCCTGCAAGACCGTCACCGGGAGGCCGGCCGCGTTGGCCACCGCCTCGGGGTCACGGTCTATGGCGATCACGGTCACTTCATCTCCAAACTCATCCAGCATCCGTCTCGTGTGACCCCCGCCTCCGAAAGTGGCGTCAACCACCACTCCCGGCACGACGGGTGCCATCAGCTCGACGACTTCGTCGACCAGGACCGGCCGGTGGTAGCCGGCCTGCTCGCCACTACGGTCCTGGTCCATTGCGAGCCCTCCGGGCGCTGGTACCAACTAGAGGCGGGCGGAGTCAGGGGCCTTCCAATTGGTTCCGGAGGGCTCGCAATGAGCCCTGACCTCTCTTCTCTCAATCCTCCTCGTCCAGATACGTCTCGTCCGCCGAGGTCCTCTCGTTCACATAGCGGTCCTTGTCCCAAAGCTCTATGTGGTCGAAGACACCCAGCACGGCTATCTCGGTCCCCAGCTCGAGACCGGCGAATCGGCGCAGGTCCGGCTTGACGAGGACACGTCCCGACTTGTCGGGTGACTGGAGGTCGGCACCGGCGAACAGCGTCCGTGAGAATCTGCGGCCGCCGCGATTCTGGGGCCGGTCGATCACCTCGGTGGCCTTCTGCTCGAAGACGTCGGCGGCATGGATGACGAGTTGGCCGTCCTGTCCTTTGGATATGACACAACCGTCTTCGAGAAGACGACGAAACCCGGAGGGCATGACCACCCGTCCTTTGCCGTCGAGGCTGTGGAAGTACTCACCGAGGAACACTTCTGTCCATTTCCGTTCGTCGTCACTACATCCCCCCTTGCCTGGGGCGCCGTGCCACTATGACCCACTTCCCCCCACTTGTCAACCCTCACGCCCCACATCATGGGTATGAGGTATCAAGAACGAGGTATTAGGTATCCGGTGGCGAGTCGTTTGCGGAGTACCAGGTACCGCTAGCGAAGCGAGCCCCGAGCAGATGCCGGTCGGCCGCAGCTACCGCTCCCCGATCTCACCTGTCTGACGGCATACCAACTACCAAGTACCCAGTACCAAGTACCAAGTACCAAGTACCAAGTACCGCGAGCGAAGCGAGCCGCGAGCTACGCGATTTCGGCGAGGAGGTAAGGGTGCCAGGCAGGGTCGACCTGAAACCCGGTGGAGGCGTAGATCCAGGCGAAGCGTCGCGGTGGGCCCGGCGGGCGACTGAGACGCAATCCGCTCTCGGCCGGGGTGCGGGCACCCTTGCGCACGTTGCAGGACCGGCAGCAGGCGACGACGTTCTCCCAGCTGTGGTCGCCGCCTTTGGAGCGGGGCTGGACGTGGTCGAGTGACTCGGCCGGCGCCCCGCAGTACTGGCACTTGTGGCCATCACGTCCGAAGACGGCGCGTCTGGTGACGGGAACGGCGCGTCGGTAGGGGACCTTGACGTAGCGATTGAGCCGGACCACCGAGGGGAGCTCGATGGTGGTGGACTCCGAGGACCAGAGCTCGTCCCTGCCCACGACGACACTCGCCTTGCTGTTGAGCACAAGGACGACTGCCCGTCGCTCGCTCACCACGGACAACGGCTCATAACTCGCGTTGAGTACAAGGGCTCGGGTCATGTCAGGGACCTACCGCACAAGAGAATAATCACGGCGAAAGAAGAGGTGTCAACGCGGTCTCGGGGTCAGATGGCCGCTTGCTCCAGGCCCGGGTTTTCCGCGGCGCCCAGCGCGCCTGCCACTGCTTCGGTGAGTGCTGCGACCCATCCCCTGCCCACGTCCGCCAGGCCCTCGGTCTCCCGATCACCGTCCAATGCCGCCACCCTGAGACTGCCCTCGTCGCCGACGGAGACCGCGACGATCTCGACGGGCACGCGGCCCACCACCTGACACCAGGCGTCGGCCAGACCCTGGGCGATGGCCATCGGTGTCGCCGCCACGATGCGAAAGGACTTGACCGAGCGTGTCGACACCTCGATGCGTGCCCCACTCTTGAGCGGGGTGATGCTCACGCTCACGCCAGGATCGCGGGCGACCCTCGGGGCAGGCTCGGGCAATCTCACCTGATCGCGATCATTGCGCACCCCATAGGCGGCGAGCAGCGCCCGCAACCGTTCCATGACGACGGCCTCGTCGGCATCTGGTTCGAGACGGACGTCGATTCCTCGGCCAAAGCCTTCAAGGTCGACCACCACCGACGCTACTCCCGGGATGTCCTCGAGACGACTAGCCAGATTCGAGGTCAACTCTCCCAACTCCCCCTGCGAATTCTGCGCATCCCCCTGCGCCACTCCAGATAGTTAACCAGATCGTGGCCACGTGTGGTGGCCGATTCGTCACCATAAGCGGTCGCCACTCTCCAACGGAGATAGACGTCAGATGGAAACAACCCCCCGCGTCTGCGCATCGCCCAACCGGCCCTGAGCGCCTCGACCCCCAGCACCGGATTCCGGAGCAGTGCCCAAATCGCAGCCCGCTCGAAACCCAACCGTGCCTCCAGACGTTGTATGTGAAGCCCTGCCGAGAGTCTAGTGCTCACAGGGCCGATTCATCGTTAGAGTTTTGCCCAGCTGAAGTGGAGGAAAGAGCCTTGGCCGACGACATCTCTGTTGCCATCGAGTCGTTCGGGCACGTATTCGATCGAATCGTCTCCAACGTCGAGACGGTGATACAAGGAAAGCGCGACGCCATCGAGTTGATGGTGCTCGCCATGGTCTCGGAGGGCCATGTTCTCATCGAAGACGTGCCTGGTGTGGGCAAGACCCAGCTGGCGAAGTCGCTCGCCCGCAGCATCGAAGGGGCGTTCCACCGGGTCCAGTTCACACCCGACCTTCTGCCGTCAGATGTGACCGGCGTGTCGGTGTGGGATCGACACGCCGAGCGCTTCGACTTCAAGCCGGGCCCGATCTTTGCCAATATCGTCGTCGGCGACGAGATCAACAGGGCAAGCCCAAAGACACAGTCGGCATTGCTGGAGGCCATGGAAGAGCGCCAGGTCACCTCGGACGGTGTGACCCGCGCCCTGGAACCGCCGTTCATGGTCATCGCCACCCAAAACCCGCTCGAGCACGAAGGCACCTATCCGCTGCCCGAGGCCCAGTTGGACCGGTTCATGATGCGCATCGTGATCGGCTACCCGAGCCGCGAGAAGGAGCTGGAGATGCTCGACACCCACGGCGTCAGGTCCACCTTCCACGACCTCGACGCCGTAGCCTCGCTGGCAGACGTCGGGGAGCTGGTCAGGGTCGCCCGGTCGGTCACTGTCTCTCCCTCGGTCAAGAATTACATCGTCGACTTCATAGAGGGCACGCGGCTGCATCCGGACGTCCTCCTCGGTGCGTCGCCTCGTTCCGCTTTGTTCCTGCAACGCATCTCCCGTAGCCGGGCTGCGGCTCAGGGCCGCGACTATGTGATGCCGGACGACGTCAAGGAACTGGCTGTGCCGGTGCTCGAGCACCGTCTTGCTCTCCGCCCCGAGGCGCAAATGCGAGGAGAGACGGTCGGCTCCGTGATCGAAGACGTGATGGGGAGTCTCCGCGTACCCGGAACCACCTCGCGAATCGCCACCTGATGCCGACGACGCGGGGCTGGGCTTTGCTGGGAGCGGGCCTCGCCCTGATCGTCCTCTGGTGGCTGCTGGGCGACGAAGAGCTTCTGCTCACCGGGGTCTTTCTCATCCTCGGGGAGGGTGCGGCGCTCGCCTACGTTCGGATCTACCGACCGGTTCTCCGCGTAGGTCGGCGTCTCGGAACCACCACGGTCAGCAACGGGGAGACGGTCCAGGTGACCCTCTCACTGAACAACCCTCGGCGTCGCATCCTGCGCAATCTGTCTGTGGTCGACGTCGTCGAACAGCTGGGCTCGGCAAGATTCGAGGTGTCACGCATCGGCCCGAGCCAGACAGTCACCGCCACGTACCGGGTCATGTGCCGGCCTCGCGGGATCTACCAGGTTGGGCCCTCCCAAGCGATCTCATCGGACCCCCTGGGGCTGGCAGAGCTGCCGGCCGGTCACGGCCCGATAGACCACCTGGTCGTCTATCCGACGGTGGAGCGGCTCAATGGCTTCCCGGTGGTGCGCGGCCAGGACCCGTCGATGGCGGCGGCACGGCCCGAGCATGCCCAGCGGGGCGGAGAGGACTTCTACACCCTCCGGGAGTATCAGCGAGGTGACGACCTGAGACGGGTCCATTGGCCCTCCTCGGCCAAGATGGACAGGCTAATGATCCGTCAGCTGGAGACGCCGTGGCAGTCGAGAGCCCTGGTCATGCTTGACGTGCGGCCATCCGTCTACGAGTCGGATGAAGCCTTCGAGACCGCCGTGTCGGGGGCGGCCAGCGTCGTCACTCATCTCGTCCGGTCCGGTTTCGAGGCCGACCTCTGGTCAGGTGACCCCAAGGCGCTGGACGCCACCCGCTACTCGGCGGCGATGGAGCGACTGGCATTGGTGCAGCCAAACCCGGACGTCAATCTGGAGGCCGTGGCGACCCACATGCGTCAGAAGGGAGGCGGCGGTGCCCTGGTCATCGTGACCGGCACGGCTGATCGCTCCCTGGTCTCGGTCCAGCGCCTCCTGGCACGGGACTACCCGACGACGGTGCTCCTGGGCGCCTCGAGCACCACCTCACAGACACTCGCCGGGTTTCACAGGCTCGGCGTCACCACCGTGACGGTCCCTCCGGGCAGTCCATGGGCACCGCAATGGCTCTTGTCGATTGGAGATGCATGGGATTCCGCATCGGCCAGCTAGCGGGTCTGTTCAGCTTCGTCCTCGTGATCGGGCGGCTGGGCCGTCTCCTCCAGAGCGGCCCCACGGAGCCACGATGGAACCTGATCCTGGTGGCGGCCGCGTTCCTTGGGGCCGTGACGTGGTGGCTCCTCTCCCAGGCGCGACTCAATCCATGGCTCAGAGGCTCGATATTCGTGCTCGGCGGCATCCTCCTGATGGTCCGCATCGCGGCCCCGGAGACGCTGCTCGCAGGGGTGATCCCGACCGTCAGCACGCTGAGCGTCATGGGTGGTCATCTCGACCTGGCCTTCAGGATCATCCAATCCGGAGTCCCCCCGGTAGCGGCAAACCCCGGTCTCTTGGCGGTGCTCGCCGCGCTCATGTGGGCCCTCGGGGCCATGTTCAGCTGGGGCAGCACCGACGGCCCGCACGTTGCGATGTTCGTCCCGGCGCTGGTGGTCTATCTCCAGTTCGCCGTCTTCGATCGCGTCGAGGCCGGGCTCGGCTGGCTGATCGCCTCCAGCCTCGCCATCGGGCTCGCTCTGGTATCGATTGCCCTGGAGCGCAAAGAGGAATCGGGTCGTGCCCGGGACGCAAAGGGCCGACCGCTGGAACGGCGCTCGGTGACCCTGGCCGCTCTGCTGGCAGCAATACTGGGTGTCGCGGCCATATTGGTGGCAGACAACGCGTCGGCGCTGATCTCCGAGTACGGCAACGCGCCCTGGCGCGGTGGGGGCAGCGGTGGCTACGGCGCCGGTCAGGGCGGCACCTCCTTCCATCGGCTGGTCGATCTTCGCCAGCGCGTCATCGACCGCAGCAATCGCCCTGTCTTCGTGGCCACCTTCGGGCCGGGGGCCCCGCCACCGGAGCAGACTTACTGGCGTGTCGAGACACTCGACGACTTCGATGGGACCGAGTGGAAGCGGAGCGATGTGAGTCTCACCCAATTCCAGCCGGGACAGCCCCTGGCCAACCCGTACGACGTCTACCAGGGAACCAGCTTCGACTTCCTCGAGGTGGTGCGTATCCAGAGCCTCGTGACGGACGTGGCCCCGACCGCCGGGGTTCCCGTGGACATCCAGGATCCTCCAGACGGGGACGGCGGGCGGCGGCCCACCGAGTTCCAGATCCTCTCCGACTCGGCCATCCTGACGACGGCCGGTCTGCGTGAGGGCGACCAGTACCAGGTTCGGACGATCTCACCGGATCGGACCGCCGACCTCGGGATCCTCGCCACCGGCCTCGACGGCGAGCTCACACCTATGTTCGCCAATGCCGCTGAAGCCGGGCTTTTTCCATACCAGGCGGGGACGGTGGACCAGGAGGCGGTGCCACCACCCGACCTCGACCGATACACCGATCTCCCCGAGGATCTCCCGGCGAGCATCAGCCGGCTGGCCGGCACGCAGACCACGAGGTCGGCCAACGACTTCGAGCGGGCATGGCTACTCCAGTCGTGGTTCCGCGACAGCGGTGAGTTCACCTATTCGACCAACGTGTCCACCGGTCATGACTCCCTGGTCCTCGCGGACTGGCTCACCGACCCGGGATCGGTCAATTACAGGACCGGCTATTGCGAGCAGTTCGCCGCTGCCTTCGCCGTCATGACCCGCTCCCTGGGGATCCCCAGCCGGGTCGTCTGGGGCTTCACCCCTGGACGCGTCGAGAAGCAGAGCAACGGCAACAATCAGATCGTCGTCCGTGACACCAACGCCCACGCCTGGGTCGAGTTGTGGCTCGAGCCCCTGGGGTGGGTCCAGTTCGATCCGACGCCCCGTAACGAGCAGACCGGATTCTTCGCCCAGCCCGCCAGCATCACCGCCGGCTTCACCCCGCAGGACTACCTGCCCGAGGTCGAGATCAACCCGGCCGAGGCGCCCGACCTCCCCGGATTCGTGGAGGATCCCGCCTTCGTCGAGCCACAATCGGTGTCCGCATCAGGCAAGGCCCCGAGTTGGTGGCTTCTCGGTGGAGTAGCGCTCATCCTCCTGATCGGGACGGTCCCCTTTCTCAAGAGGATGCGGCGGCGGCGGCGCCTCGCCCGGATACGAGAAGGTGACATAACCGCGGTCTGGGACGAGCTGGTCGATCGTTTGATCGACCTCGGCCAGCACGTGCCCGATTCGATGACCCCGGTCGAGCTGGCCCATCACACCGACGTCTCACTGGTTCCCGTCGCCCTCTCTTATGCGTCCACCGTCTACGGAGGGAGACAGGGTCAGGCGAGCGAGTCGGATCTATACGGTGCCGAGTGGTGGATCGACCGCACCTTTGATGGCCCAACTCGGGCCCGTGCCGCCATGCGGATGCGTTCCCTGATGCGGAAACGCTGACGGGGGCGTCTCAGGAGCCTGAGGCGCGACGCTCCTCCTCGACGTCGTCCTCGACACGACGCAGCATGGTGAGGAACTTGTCACGGTCCAACTCGAACCTGGTCACGTCTTCTTCGACCTCGTGGACCAGCTCGTCGATGGCGACGAAGAAGGCCAACTGGCCTTCCCGGAGGGCGTCCATCAGCTCTCCTTCGTCACTGCTCACCCGAAAGATCGTCTGACCGTCGGTGACGAGCTTCACCTCGGAGAGGTGACTGTCCATGTCACCCTCGCGACGGAGGTAGTCCCAGGCGCGTCTCACCCTCTGCAGGGACATGCCGTTGTCGAGGAGGCTGCGAACCACCTTCAAGGCAACCAGGTCTCGAAATGAGTAGAGACGTCTGACCCCGGGCCGACCGCCGGTCGGTTGAACGGTCGGCTGCACCAGACCCACCTTGTCCCAATAGCGCAACTGGTGATGCGTGCAGTTGCTCAGCCGGCATGCCTGCTCGGCAGTGAATGCTTGCTCCACTCTGTCCTTCCAAAGCCTCATCCGTCGGGACCAGGGCGAGGTCCCGCGTCGGTGATCCCGGTCGGCACGAGCCCACGACGATGGCCGAACGGGGGCGGGAACACTAGCGAATCCGCGGAGAGGCCGCAGGTCGGACCTGCGGGGTCACTCGTCCGCTGTGTCGTGCTCCTCGGAGGCCTGCGAGCTCCAGTCCCGGAGCCTGAGCGCATTCACCAGAGACGTCGCCGAGACGACCAGCAGAACGAACCCGGCGACGGCAACCCACGTGATCGACACGTAGGCGATGACCACGGCCAGGCCGGCGACGATGCCCAGGATGGACAGCCTCACACCAACCCGGGCCGGCTTCTGATGATGCTTGACGGCGCGGGCCAGCTCGGGGTCTTCCTCGTAGAACTGTCGCTCGATCTCAGCGAGGATTCGCTGCTCTTTGTCATCCAGTGGCATTTGTCACCCAGATCTCGTCAAGGCTCACCCGAAACAATACACCCACCGGCGAATCACGCATCAGGGTTCTTCGTCCTCTTTGGTGATGGGGCGAGACGGGCCGGTCGAACCGCGTCCTCGCCGAACCGCTCCTGCACGTCGGCCAAGGCATCCTCGACACGCTCCCAGCCCTCGTCGGCGTCGAGCCCGAGCTGGGTCGGACCGGAGGCGGGCTCGAGTGAGGATCCGCCCAGCCCGAGGAGACGCACCGGGCCCGTGTCCCCCAGCGATGAGAGCATTTCCCCGGCCAGCCGGAATATCTGCCGATACCCATCGAGTCCGACATCTCTGGTGACCGAGCGTGTGATGGTCGTGAAGTCGGCCAGCCTGAGCTTCAACGTGAGAGTGCGGCTCCGCGCCCCGGACGCCCGCAGCCGTGCAGACAGTCTCTGGGACAGGGCGAGTAACGCGGTCTCCATTACCTCCCTGGAGCTCAGGTCGTACGGGTAGGTCTCCTCGACCGAGATCGACTTGGCCCGGATGTCCGGCACGACCTCCCTGGGGTCGATCCCCCTGGCCAGATCGTGCAGGTGACGCCCCGCCGATGGGCCTACCGCGGAGGTGAGGGGGCCCAACGGCAGATCGGCCAGATCGCCGATGGTCTCCACACCCAGCCTGGCAAGGGCCGCGAACGTGGCCGGGCCGACCCCCCACATCGCCGTTACCGGGAGACCTGAGAGGAATTCCATCTGCTCCTCCAACGGCACGTGTCTGATGCCATCCGGCTTGGCGGCATCGGAGGCGAGTTTGGCGATGAACTTCACCGAGGCCACGCCAACCGACGCCGGCAACCCCATGTCATCCCGCAATGCCCTCCTCACCGCGATGGCGACGGCGAGCGGGGACTCGTGGTGAAGACGCAGACCGTTTACATCGAGGAAGGCCTCGTCCAGACTCATACCCTCGACGTTTGGCGTGAAGGAACGGAACACCTCGAAAACAGAGCCCGAAACGTCCGCGTACCTGTCGTGACGAGGGGGCACGAGACGCAGTCGCGGGCAGAGACGCAGCGCAGTCGACGTGGGCTGGGCCGAGTGCACACCGAAGCGCCGCGCCTCGTAGGAGGCGCTGGCGATCACGCCACGCCGGCCCGCACCTCCCACCGCGGCGGGGACGCCGCGAAGCCCGGAGTCGTCGAGACGTTCCACCTCCACGAAGAAGGAATCCATGTCGACATGGAGAATCGGCTCTGACCACAAGACGACGACGAACATAGCCCGGTCGACGCCACGGGAAGACTCCCTGTCAGTTACCCCGCTTTCGGTGAGAGAACGGCCAAACTGACGGGCGATGGCAGCACTCGTTCATCTTGTCCAACATGCCGAGATCGACAATCCGGACCATTTGGTGGTCGGCTCGATGCCGGGCTTCGATCTCTCCCCGCTCGGGATCGAGCAGGCGCGCCGGGTGGCGCGCTATCTGGGGCCCCGGCCGGTCGTAGCGATCTGGTCGTCGCCCCGGCAGACCGCCTTGCGGACGGCCGAGGAGATCGCTGCTCGCTCCAGCGTCCCGGTGCGGGTACACCCCGACCTCACCGACTGGGTTTTGATGGAGCGATGGAGAGGTCACCCGTGGAACGCGCTCAGCGAGTTGTTCCCCGGTGAGCTCGAAGCTTTCCTGGCCCACCCGACCCGACTCGAATTCGCCGAGGAGCAACTGGCCGACGTGGCCACACGTGTGGCACGGGTGGCAAGGGCACTCGACGCCGAGCACCCACACGGTGATGTCGTCATCGTCTCGCATCAGAACGCCATCCAAGCCGCCCGTCTTCTCCTCACCGGAGCAGACCTGTCACAGCTCCACGAGGAGCGGCCGATCGACGGGAGCGTGCTCACGCTGCGACCGGGCCCCGCCTGGAGGCTGGAGACCACGTGGGACCCGGGTAGCAGACCGAGGTTCGGCGAGAAGTCGGACCTGCGGCTGGTCACTGCCGGTCAACCGGAGCGTCCCAACCCGGCCTGACGCCGGCCGCAGGCACGTCCGCACCCGGAAGAGCCGGACTTCGTCTTCGCCATTCACGCTGGCAGACTCGCCACGGTGAGAGAGCCCCTGGCCGCCTCGACCATCCTGGCCGCATCCCTGATCTGGGTCGCCGCCCTCATCGTCGACCCCACGCCTCTGGGCAGTGTGGCCGCTTCCCTCCTGTCTGTCGGGTTGCTGGCCAATTCGACGGTATCGATGGTCGGGATGATCGCCTCGGGTGGCCGCTGGGCCCATCGTCTGGGATTCGGGGTCACCGCGGTCACCATCGCCATCGCCCTGCTCCGGCCGCTCGACCCGGTCTGGGGAGTCGGGCTCGCAGCGACGGTGGTTGCGATCCTCGCCATGGCCTCCCCCACCCTGACCAGGACGATACGACAGCTCCCCTCTGCGACAGGGCCCTCGCCACGCGTCGTTGCCGTTCCGCTCCTCACGCTGGGGGCACCATGCCTTCTCGGGCTGACCGGAGCGGACGCCACCCCCTGGGCACTGCTCCTCGTCGGGCTGACGGGCCCGGTGGCGGCCTTCATGTACAGCCGCGTCGTACCCGGCGGTCTCCTCGCCATTCGGGTGGTGTGGCCTGTCCTGGCCCTGGCTGCGTCCCCCCTTCTCGGGCCACTGTGCGCCATCGTCTCGATCTGCCTGGCACTGGCCGTCGGTGCCCTCGCCTGGCACCCCTCGGTCAAGACTTCCTATCACCCTCCGGTCGAGAAGGGCTCTACCTTCCCCATTCCCCCCGAACTGGTCCCCGGTGAGATCCTCGACGCAGCCGATATCGACGAGAGCGGCCGCCCCCTGTGAGACGTCTCCCCAACCCATGGATAGCCATTCCCGCCATCCTGTTGGGTGCGCTGGCGGCGGCATTGGGGTGGGTGGTCACCGACGTCAGCTGTCGCCAACCCGTGGCCGGCGCAGTCTCGGCGCCGTGCTACGGATGGGCGGTGCTGATCGCCACGGTGTCGTTTCTGGTGGTGACGATCGGCGTTGCCTTGATGCTGGTCCTGGTCTTCCGGAGCCTCGCCGAATGGCGTGAGCGTCGCTGACGGTTCGGGAAGCGCTCCGAGGTGGGAGACACTTCCCGATGTCGCGGAGCCCTAGCTGAGCTTCTGGTGGACGAGGTCGATGGCCTGGCCGACCGTCATGATCGACTCTGCCTCCTCGTCGGGGATCTTGACGTCGAACTCGTCTTCCAGAGCCATCAGCAACTCCACGACACCGAGACTGTCCACGTCGAGGTCCTCCTCGAAGTGGGCATCGTCCGAGATCTTGGTGGCATCGAGGCCGAGCTCCGAGACCAGAACGCCGCTGAGACGCTCCGAGACTTCACTCCTGTCCATTTTCTTCTCTCTCCTTGTCCGTTGTTTGGCGAGAACTTACAGCGATAGGCCACCGTCGACCGAAATGACCTGCCCGGTCACATACGAGGCCGCGTCAGAGGCCAGGAAGGCCACCACGTCGGCAACCTCGTCGGGCCTCCCGAAACGCCCGAGGCTGATCGACCCCGCGGCCGCTCTCCTGACATCGTCGCCGAGGTCGTCGGTCATGTCCGTCTCGATGAACCCGGGGGCGACGACGTTGACGGTTATGCCGCGCGACCCGACCTCTTTGGACATCGACTTGGAGAAGCCGATGATCCCGGCCTTGGACGCTGCGTAGTTGGCCTGACCCGGATTGCCCACGATGCCGGCCACGGATGCGATGGAGACCACCCGTCCCCATTTGGCCCGCAGCATCCCACGCATCGCTGATTTCGTGCACAGGAACACCGAGCGCAGGTTGGTGGCGATCACCTCGTCGAAATCTGTCGAGCTCATGCGCAGCAGCAACTCGTCACGGGTGATCCCCGCATTGTTGACCAGCACGAGTGGCGGGCCGAGCACGTCGCTGACCGTCTCGAAGAGCCGGGAGACGGCATCCTCGTCGGCCACATCGGCTTGCACACCCAGAGCCTTGCCTCCGGCTGCCTCGATCTCGGCGACCACGGCTTCGGCCGCGGACACATTGGAGGAGTAGTTCACCGCCACGCGATGACCCGTCGCGGCCAGTTGCAGGGCAGTGGCCCGCCCGATGCCCCGGGACCCTCCGGTCACTAGTGCGGTTCGGCCTTCGGAGGCTCCACTCACGAGAGCTTCTCCGGCAAGCCGAAGAAGTCGAAGTTGGCCTGGAGCAGCTCCAAGGTCGTGCGGTCTGGCTCGGGCAGCGTCGCATCGGACATGCCCAATGGCTCGGTACGGTCGCCCCAGCGGTAGACGGCCGATCCCCAACTGAGCCCGCCACCGAAAGCGGCGAAGAGAAGTGTCGATCCGGGCTCGACCCTCCCCTCTTCGAGAGCCTCGGTGAGCGCCACGGGGATCGTCGCCGCCGACGTGTTCCCATACGAGTGGATGTTCACGAAGACCTTGTGCTCCGGAAGTCCGAGCCGGCGGGCCGTGGCGTCGATGATCCGAACATTGGCCTGATGCGGTATCAGAAGGTCCACGTCGTCGAGTTGGAGACCGGCGCGTTGGAGGGAGGTCACCGAAGACTCCCCCATCATCGTCACCGCACGGCGGAAGACCTCCTGGCCCTCCATCTTGATACCGCTCGTCCTGGGATCCGGGCTGATCCGATCACCCATCGACCCGTCCACCGGGGTTTGCAGGATGTCGTAGACGGAGCCGTCGAGGCCGAGGTCGGACGCAAGCAGCCCGTCCTCTCCGTCGCTTGCCTCCAACACGACCGCCCCGGCGCCATCACCGAAGAGGACGCATGTGGTGCGGTCGGTGAAGTCCGTCACGTAATGCAGCTTCTCGGCACCGATGAGAAGGACCGTCTTGCTGGTACCGCCCCTGATCATGTTGGTCCCCACCACCAGGCCGTATAGGAATCCCGAGCATGCGGCATTCAGGTCCATGGCGGCGCAGGCGTTGGCTCCGATCTTCTTCTGCACCACCGAAGCCGTGGACGGGATGAGTGAGTCACCCGTGCAGGTGGCGAGGAGCAAGAGGTCGACGTCCTCCGGCTTCTTGCCCGCAGCGGCAAGGGCCCTGAGACCGGCGACCGCCGCCATGTCCGACGTCTCCACGTGGCTGATCCGTCGCTCCTTGATCCCGGTGCGGGTGGTGATCCACTCGTCGGAGGTATCGACGATCTGCTCCAGGTCGTGGTTGGAGAGGACGTTGGGTGGCATGCACTTGCCCCAGCCGGTTATCCGTGAAGTCTTCATCACTCGCTCCTGAATCATCCAATGCTAACGATGGCCCCCACCGCTTCGTCGACGTCTTGGGGTGACGAGACCACGAGGGTGATTGCGTCTTCGACCGTCCTCTTGGCCATGGCGGCGGTCACATCCCCCGGCCCGACGTGGACGTAGGTGTCGATCCCGGTGGACGCCATGTCGGTCAGGCATTCGGAAAACCGGACCGTGGAGACCACCTGGGAACGCAAGATCTCGGCCAGGTCCTCGGTCACATGGG
>JBAVPF010000374.1:0-2793 GCA_049692815.1 Acidimicrobiia bacterium | reverse complement strand
GGCCCAGCCGATGTGCCCCGAGGCGCCGGGTTCGGAGCGGCAGGTCCCGACCCCGGCTGGGCTTTGAAGCTCGTGAGGATGACCACCCTGCCGGACGATGACCCGCGGTTGGCGAAGGTCGTCACAGGTCTCGTCCAGGCGAGAGCGGCTGCTTTTGGCCGCGCCGCCATACCCGAGGACGTCGGGGTGGCCCTTTCGCTCTGTGGCTACGGCCCCAAGGCACCTCCCGGCGCCGCGGAGCGGCGCAGCCGTTGGCTGGGGGCCACAGCCCACGAGAACCGATATGGCGCGTCGGCGGTGGCCGAGATCGGCCGGGACGTGCTGATGCAACGGCCCGGCAGGATCTAGCCGGGACTCTTCTGTACCGTCGTCTGTCCGATGAAGATCGTCCGCATCAAGTCCGGGGATGACATCGTCTACGGCGTCGCCGACGCCGAGGGCGTTCTCGTCTACAACGGATCACCATTCGTCGCCTGGGAGCCCACCGAAGCCGTGGTGCCCTGGCCTGCCGTCACGCTGCTGTCGCCGGTGATACCGACCAAGGTGATGTGTGTCGGGAAGAACTACGAGGACCACGCCGCCGAGTTCGACGGGGAGGTTCCCCAGGAGCCCCTCATCTTCATGAAGCCGGCGACGTCTGTCATTGGGCCCAACAGCCATGTGATCCATCCCTCCATCTCCACCGAGGTGCACCACGAGGCGGAGTTGGCGGTCGTCATGAGCAAGCCGGCGCGCAACGTCAAGGCCGAGGACGCCTCCCAGTACATCTTTGGCTACACGGCGGCCAACGACGTGACCGCGAGAGACCTCCAGCGCAAGGATGGCCAGTGGACCAGGGCAAAGGGATTCGACACATTCTGTCCCCTCGGACCGGCGATCGAGACCGAGCTCGACCCGTTGGAGCGGCTGGCGGTCATCTGCCGGGTCAACGGTGAGGTGCGTCAGGCCGGGTTCACCTCTGACATGGTGTTCGGCGTCGCCGAGATCATCGAGTTCATAACGGCTTTCACGACACTGCTCCCCGGAGACGTGATTCTCACCGGGACACCCTCGGGTGTGGGCAAGGTGGTCGCAGGCGATCTGATGGAGGTCGAGGTCGACGGGATAGGCACCCTCGCCAACCGCGTGGTGGGCCCGTGACCGTGCGGGTGCGAATGGCCCCTTCACCGACGGGGACACTGCATGTCGGAACGGCGCGCACGGCGCTGTTCAATTGGCTCTACGCGCGTCACACGGGTGGCACCTTCATCGTCAGGGTCGACAACACCGATCTGGAACGTTCGACCGACGAATTCGAGGAGGAGATCCTCTCCTCGATCCGCTGGCTGGGGCTCGATTGGGACGAGGGCGTCGGCGTCGGGGGCCCGTACGGGACGTATCGCCAGTCGGATCGGCTGGATCGGTACGAAACCATCGCCGAGGAGTTGGTCGAATCGGGACACGCCTACTACGACGATCGCACCCCCGAGGAGCTGGAGAGCCTGCGGCAGCGAGCCCAGAAGGAAGGCAAGCACCCCGGGCATTACATCCGCCGGCCCGAGGCGGAAGCGACCACCGGTGTGATTCGCCTCTCGATACCACCGGACGGGCCGGTCGAGTTCACCGACGTCATTCGTGGCGACCTCTCGTTCGCCCCCGAGGACCTCGACGACTTCGTCATCTTGCGGACCAACCGAACGCCGACGTACCACCTCGCATCCACGGTCGACGACATCGACTACCAGATCACCCACGTCGCCCGTGGCGAGGATCTGCTGCCCTCGACGCCGAAGCACATCCTGCTGACCCGGGCCCTGGAAGGGGCCGAGCCGATCTATGCCCATCTGCCACTGCTGTTCGGCACAGACGGGAAGAAACTGTCCAAGCGTCACGGCGCCACGTCCCTTTCGGAGTATCGGGACGCCGGGCTCATCCCCGAGGCCGTCTTCAACTACCTGGCGACGCTCGGGTGGTCGCCTGACGGAGAGACGACGATCTTCGACCGTGACCTCGCCGTGGAGAAGTTCGACCTGGCCGACGTTTCGAGAAACCCAGCCGCTTTCGACCCGGACAAGCTGGAATGGATGAACGGCGAGTACATACGGGCGATGGACAGCTCGTCGTTCGGCGAGATGGCCCGGCCCCACGTCGAGAAGGCCCTCGGCCGCGGGCTCACCGGCGAGGAGTGGGGGACCTTCATGGAGGTTGCGCCACTGATCCAGGAGCGCACCAAGCTGCTGCCCGAAGCAGGGGAGCAGGCCGTGTTCCTCTTCGAGGACTTCGACGAGTACGACGAGAAGTCCTGGCAGAAGGTGATGGCGAAGGAGGGGGTCGCGGACGTCCTCGACGCCGGGCTCGATGCTCTAATCGGGCTGGACGAATGGACCTCAGATGCAGTGGAGGCGGCGTTGCGAGTGCTCCCGGAGCAGCTTGGGCTCGGTGCGAGCAAGACTTTCCAGCCGTTGCGCGTCGCCGTCACGGGCTCTTCGGTGAGTCCTCCGCTATTCGAGTCGATCGCCGCTCTGGGAAGGGAGCGGTCACTGGAGCGGGTGAGGCGGGCCCGGCAAGAGTTGGGATGACCATCCGCCGGGCGTAGTCTTTCCACGCACCCGGTCCCGTCGTCCAGAGGCCTAGGACGCCGGCCTTTCAAGCCGGAAACGCCGGTTCGAATCCGGTCGGGACTGCAAGACCTGATCGGGCAGCCGAGGTCGCTGACCAGATATGCATGGCCGCGTACCCTCTCCAAGGTCTCCACTCATCGGCGATGATGCCCAAGTCGCCGTCTGTGGGGGGCAACCGTCTCCGCGCGGTCGC
>JBAVPF010000373.1:0-3874 GCA_049692815.1 Acidimicrobiia bacterium | reverse complement strand
TTCCAGAACAGCCCCTCGGGCAAGGGCGCCGTGCGGGAGAACGGCGAGAGCACCGTCAAGCTCCGCAAGTGAGCGCAGGCGGAGCGTCAGGGTTCCGGCGCCCCCTGGTGCCGGGCCTTGTCCTTGGCCTTGTCCTTGGCCTTGTCCCTGGCCTTGTCCCTGTCCTTGTCCCTGGCCGTTGGCGTTGGCACCACTGAGACGGGCCCGGGCCCCCTGCAACGCTCGTTGTGTCTCGGTGAGGGCTTGCTGGCCTCGAGCGTCCTGAAGACCGGACTGCTGGCCGGCGGAGGCTTGACGAAGTGCCTCTGCCGCCCCGGTCAGGTCACCGGACGACAGGGCGCGGGCGGCAGAGGAAAGCTGGCTGGAGAGAGCCGGGTTGCCCGCCGACTGGGAGCCGGCCAGGTCGTCAAGACGGTCCTGGAGTGCGGCGAGCTCCTGGGGGGAGAGGGATTCCAGGTCGTTGGCCAGCTCCTCGAGCTGGGAGGATGCGTCTAGGGCCGCGCCGTCGGCCAGGGGACGGAGTGCCAGATCCCGTGCCAGACCCTGCACTGCCGCCTTCTGTGAGAGGAAACCCGGGTCGACCTGTGAGTTGAGACGGGTCTCGGCGTCCTGCAGCGACTCGAGGGCCTGTTCCAGCGTCTCGGCGCTCCTCAACTCGGTGGCGAGACGCTCCAGCTCGGCAACGATCTCGGAGGCGGTCTCCACGTCGGCCGCTTCGACTGCGTCGGCGATCTTCTCCAGACGGGCCGCTTCCTCGTCCAGGGCCGAGGCCAGATCGCTCGACAGCGCCGGTGTCGTGCCCAGCGGTGGGAGGAGGCCTATCACCAGAGCGAGCACACCGGCCATCCCGAAGTGACGCAACCTGGTCTTGTCGACGCGGATGGGGATGGCGGCCGAGGCCTCGGAGTCGGAGGCAATGCGGTCGGCTCGGCCCTGGATGATCTGGTGGATCTCATGATCGGGGTCGTCGAACTCGAGTGCTGTCGTCAGCGCATCCCTGGCCCCGAGGCCCCGTTCGGCCGCACGCGAGGCGTCCCAGTCACTGATTCTGACGAGCAGCGAGGCGACGGCGAGACAGAGCACGTATGCGGCGAGGAGGGCACCTGCCAGCTGGAGACCCATATCGAATTTGGTCAGCCAGTCGACGGCGAGCACCGCGATGAGGGCGAGGCCGAGCACGGGAGCGTGCCGCTGGGCGGTGGCGGCAAACCAGGCAACACGCATTCGGGCCCGGATACGTCTGAGGAATCCACGGCGGCTGTGAGTCAAGGGGACTGTCTCCTTGCGGGGTGAGACGTCAGGAACCACCGATTTGGTTCCCGTCTCTTCGCCCTTGGGGTCGAAGTTAAGCAGGGACTCCAACATGTCTGATTAGATGCCGTCCCGCAGTACTTTTGTGCCCTGTGGCTTCGCCATTGGCCCGCCCCACCGGGAGGAGGCTCGTCGTTCTCGTCGGGCTGAGCGCTGTCGCGTTCACCTGGCCCCTTCTCGACCTCTACGGCAAGAATCCCGACGTCTTCGTGGCCAATCGCAGCAGCGCGGCGCAAATCTTCCTGTTCGGGATCGGCGTGGCGTTCTTCGTCCCGCTGGCATGCTGGGCTGTCCTCGCCGTGGCCAACGCCATCGGGGGACGGGCACCGCTGATCGCCTACAACGTCATGGTCGGGATTCTCGCCCTCTCGACCGGTCTGGTGGTGAGCCGTCAGGCCGTTCCCGACTCGAATGTGATGGCGATTCTCCTCGCATTGGCGGTGGGCGCCTTCGTCGTCTGGATCGTGCGGGCCCTCGACACGGTCTTTGTCGTCGCCGCGGTCGCAGTGCCGGTGCTCTTGTTCATGTTCCTGGGGACTTCTGCCACGGCGAGCATCATCTGGTCCGAGCCCCAGGAGGTGGAGACCCCCGCCAACGTCGGCTCTCCCAGCAACATCGTCTTCCTACAACTTGACGAGTTCCCGCTGGCTTCCATCCTGAAGCCCGACGGCTCGATCAACGAGAAGCTCTTCCCCAACCTCGCCCGTCTCGCCGACGAGGGCACCTGGTATCGCAACGCCCTTTCGACGTCGATCGCCACCACACAGAGCGTGCCTGCCATCGTCACCGGGCTCCGTGGTGAGACCGGTGTCAGCCCGTCATTCGCCGACCATCCCAACAGTCTCTTCACGCTGCTCGGCGGTAGCTACCAGATGCATGTCATCGAATGGGTGGCCCAGTTGTGCCCCGAAGAGACGTGTCCCGACTACGCAGGACGATCCCCGGCGCAGTTCGCCAGCCTGCTCAAAGACCTCGGCGTCGTGTACGGGCATCTGACGCTGCCCGCCCTGGCCCGTGACCAGCTCCCGGCGATCGACACCAGCTGGCGGGGGTTTCTCGGACAGGGGGAGGCCCCCTCGGGTGCCGGCGTGACAGTCGACGGCCTGCCGGTGGCGCCGGAGTCGGTTCGCGCCGAGTGGATCGACTGGGTGCAGCGGCTGATAAACGGGATCAATCCCGACAGCCCGCCCACTCTGAGCTACGCCCATCTCCAGGCTCCCCACGTCCCATGGGTCGTCAACCCATCCGGCACCCAGTACGTGCGGCCCGAGGAGTACACCGAGGTCGAGGGTTTGGAAGGTGACGGACATTGGGAGCTCGACCCGGCGGCGGCCCTGCTCGGGTTTCAGAGGCAGATGTATCAGATCGGGTTCCTCGACACGATGATCGGGCGGCTCCTCGACCACATCCAGGAGACGGGGACCTGGGACGACACCATGATCGTCGTCATCGCCGACCACGGTGAGTCCTTCGTTCCCGGCGAGCACCGCAGGTGGCCCTACGACAACAACCGGGACGATCTGTATCGGATCCCTCTCTTCATCAAGTACCCGGCCCAGACGTCGGGTCAGACGGTCGATGTCGCCGCCTTCGGGACCGATGTGCTGCCCACGATCGTCGAGGCTCTCGACATCGACACCGACTGGGTCTTCGACGGCATGCCGCTGCAGGACGTCACCGTCGATCGGTCCCATGAACCGCTCCGCTGGTGCTGTAACAGCTCGGGTGTGAGCACCGATCTCGACATCCTGTTCGATCAGGTGAAGCGGAATTATCAGTGGGTGCCCGACCAGACCAGCTGGCTCGGAGTCGCTTCCGTCGGCCCCTACGGAGACCTGGTCGGGACATCGACCGAAGATCTCGACGTCACCGCGACCCACGCCTTCCGGTGGTCACTCGACCTGGGTGCCCAACTGGCCGACGTGAACATCTCCAAGGGGATGGTCCAGACCCTGGTCAAAGGGAGATTGGAGGCGGATGATCCACCTCGATCGGCCGACCTGGTGGTCGCGCTCAACAACGTTGTTGCCGGTGTGGCCCACTTGACGACGGACAGTGCCAACGGTGGCACGGTGGAGGGTCTCCTGGCCGAGGAGCTGGTGCGCGACGGCCACAACGACATCGAGCTGTTCCTCTCGGACGGCCGGGGCGGCTGGATGACCGGTTCCAGCGATGTCCTCACCCGCGAGCTGGTGGCCGGTGACGGGCACGTGCTCGACATCGCGGCCGAGGGGAGCAGGCGGATCCAGGTGGACACCGTGACCACCACCGGAGACGGCTGGGAGATCGAGGGATGGGCCGCCGACGTGACCGACAAGGTCGTGCCCGACACCGTCTACGTGTTCGTCGGCGACCAGCTCATCTACGAGGCGCCGCCCAACACCGAGAATCAGAACGTGGTCCGCTGGTTCGGCAGCGAGGACTTGTTGGGCTCGGGCTTCCGGATCGACGTCTCCGCGGCCGAGGTGCCGCAGGGAGTGGATCAGCTGCTGGTCGTCGCCGAGTTCGGTGACGTGGCCGTCTCCGACGGGGCCTTCCTCAACGGCTGACCGGGCTCAGCCCG
>JBAVPF010000372.1:0-3194 GCA_049692815.1 Acidimicrobiia bacterium | reverse complement strand
CTATGACAGTGACTACATCGAGGAGGTCGGGCCCGGTCTCGGTTACAGCGCGGAGGTGATGCGGAAGACGGCAATGACCGCCCAGGCCCAACGTGACGGCTTCCAGGCGGCGGTGGTCAAAGGGGTCAACGTCGCTTTTGGCACCGACGCCGCCGTCTATCCGCACGGCGACAACGCAAAGCAGTTCGCCCTCTACGTGCAACACGGTCTCAGCCCGGCCGCGGCGATTCAATCGGCCACTCGATGGGCAGCTGAGCTGATGTGCTGGGACGACCGGGTGGGCTCACTCTCAGCAGGGCACTTCGCCGACCTGGTCGCAGTCGACGGCGACCCGCTCGAGGACGTGAGTCTCCTGGAGACACCCAAGGCCGTCATGAAAGGCGGCCGCTGGATCAGCGAGCCAGACTGACCCGAATCGTCGTCCCCTTGCCCAGCGCCGACTCGGCCACGACATTTCCGCCCATCCGATCGACAAGGCCCTTGACGATGGACAGCCCGAGACCGGACCCCTCCTTGTGCACGGAGCGCTGCCGGCCGACGAAGTGCCTGTCGAAGACGAAGGGCAGGTCCTCGGGAGCGATCCCCGACCCGGAGTCGGCGACGGAGATCTCGACGGAGCCGTCCTTGTCGGCGACGCTGACACGGACATCGCCTCCTGCGGGAGTGTGCCTCAGCGCGTTCTCAACGAGATTCTGGGCGATCTGACCGAGACGATCCGGGTCGGTCTCCAACATCATGCCATCGTCCGACTCGACGTCGAGGGCCACTCCGAGCTCTTCGGCCCGCCGATCGAATCCCTCCACGACCTCGCGAACATGGGCACCTACATCCACCATCTCCTTGCGCAGGCTGAACTCGGGCTGCTCCAACCCGGCCAGCGTCGTCAGATCCTCGATCAGCCGCTCGATCTGCGCACTCTGCACGCCGAGCACTGAGCCGATCCGCTCCAGGTCGGCGTCGCCCAGGCCGCCCGCCTCCAAGGCCTCGGCATACCCGCCGATGGTGGTCAGCGGGGTCCTCAGGTCATGGCCCACGCCGAGTATGAACTCACGTTCCCGGGCACGTGCGGTCTCCAGCTCGTGAGCCATCTCGTTGAAGGCGGTGCCCACAGCATCGAGCTCCGGGTCTCCCAGGTCGGGTACCCGCGCCGCCATGTCCCCCCGGGCCACCTTGCGTGAAGCATCTGCCAGAGGCTCGAGCCGGGCCGCCAGCTGATTGGAGAGAATCCGTGCCGCCAGGGCCGCCAGCACCACGATCCCGCCGACAAGGAGGAACAGTCCCCCACTCTGGTCCTGAAGCCTCACAATGGGTGCCGACCTGGCCAGCGCGACCAGGAGGGTCACGTCGACGTTGCCCACGGTGGCGACCGTCGGGGTGATGACCACCAACTCCCCCGTCGTCGACCTCGTGCGCGTCGCCAAACCAGGGGTGAACGTCTTCCCGACCACGTCCAGACGGCTGAAGAGCGGCGCGTTGGTGCGGAGAGTGCCGTCCTGGGCCACGGCGGCAAACCCCAGCTCCGAGCCGCCGGCAGTCCTCCTGATGCGTCGGAGCACCGTGCCCAGCTGATCTTCGTCGAGGAGTCTGAGTATCTCGATGACGGCCCCCGGACGGTTCCCGTCGTCGGAGAAGAAGTCGTTGATGACGGTCACCGCCTCGTCGGCCGAGACCTGGAGCGCTCGATAGGTGGCGTCGACCGCGGCCCTCTGCGAGGCAACGACGGCCCCGGCCAACACCAACATCCCGGTGAGGGCGGCGACACCCGATAATGCCCAGAAGAGCCTGCGACGCATCCGCTCAGCTCCCCAACCGGTAGCCGACTCCCCAGACGGTCTCTATGGGTATGCCCTCGATCTTCTTGCGGAGCTGTCTGATGTGGACATCGACGGTCCGTGTCTCCCCGAAGTACTCATAACCCCACACCGCCTCGAGGATCTGGTTGCGGCTCATGGCGAACCCCGCGTTCTCCGCGAGGAACCAGAGGAGGTCGAATTCCTTGGCGGTCGGCTCGATCGTGGCGCCGTCCGGTGTCACGACATTGCGCTTGCCGCTGTCGATCTCGTACCCGTCGATCTCGATGATGCGGGGTTTGACGGGAGGCTCCTCGGACCGTCTCAACACCGCCTTGACCCTGGCCAGGAGCTCCCGCGGGGAGAACGGCTTGGTCACATAGTCGTCGGCTCCCATCTCCAGCCCGAGCACCTTGTCGATCTCGGAGTCACGGGCGGTGAGCATGATCACCGGCGTCTTGGCGAACTCGCGGATGCGGCGACAGGTCTCCACACCGTCGATGCCCGGCAGGTTGAGATCGAGCAGGACCGCCGACACCGGGCGGATGCGAAGACGCTCGACTGCCTCCTCGCCGGTCAACGCATGCAGGAACCGATAGCCGTCACGTTCGAAGAAGCCTCGAAGCATGTCGGCGATCGCTTCGTCATCTTCCACCAACAGCACGGAACGACGGTTCACCGACATGGGCATAGTGTGGCCATGGATTTGTAAAGAACCGGTGAACTAAGCCGGTGACTTAGATGGGAGGTCTCTAACAACCGCGGCAACGCCACCCACCTCCACTCTCGATCCGGTCTCCGTTCCCCGCTTCACCATCGCCAATCCGATAGACCCTGCGACCGAGGTGACAGTCCCGACGTCCTCGCCCCCGGTGGTCAATGTCCCCGTCACCAGAGCGGGGCCGTCGCTGTGAACCATGCTCAGCCGGCGCGGGGTTTGCGCTCCTCTGCTGTCGATCCGGGCGACCAGCTCCTGGCCCAGATAGCACCCCTTGTCGAAGTCGACACTCACGCCCACCAATCCCGACTCCTGGGGAATGGCCCCTTCCGACACGTCCAGACCCCACGCCGGCTCACCGGCCTCGATTCGAAGCCCGGCGTAGACGTTTGCCGGGCCGATCTCGAGACCAGGGCGCTCCCCTATCACCAGATGCCGACGCGCCGACGTCCAGGAGAGGTCATAGCCATCGGCCCATTCGCCTACCACGAGCCAGCGATTCGCCGACTCGACATCGATCGTGACGTCGACGCGAATGCGGTATCGGCCCAAGGCGGCCGCCAGCTCCTCTCCCCGCCCCGGATCTGCGACCAACCCGACCCGATCCTCCTCGGACAGCACCCACAAGAGGAAGCCGAGCTTCCCCGTTGGTTCGAGGAGCATTGCTCGTCGGACAGATCCAGGAG
>JBAVPF010000371.1:0-4520 GCA_049692815.1 Acidimicrobiia bacterium | reverse complement strand
CGGTCACCCTGGTCCACACCGGCGTCGGTCGCCGTCCACACCACCCGTCGCCGCGCCCGGGTCATGGCGGTGTAGGCCAGCCTCATCTCCTCTTGGACCTGGAACAGGTGCTGTGCCTCGGGGTTCGTGGTCCGCTCCGGAGAGAGGAGCTCAGGTCGCAGCATCCGCCGGCTCCGTCTCAGATCGGGGAAGACGCCTTCGACGGCGTTGGCGATGAAGACCACGTCGAACTCGAGACCCTTGGCCTGGTGGAGGGTGGTCAGGGTGACTCGATCCGTCTCTGCCCGGTGTGATATGAGCGGTGTCGCCTCGAAGTCCTCCTCGTCGACCATCTCGAAGAAACGGGCGAGTGTGACCCCCGGGTCTCGCTCCGCCTGGCGACTCAGCATCTGGGCGAAGGCGCTCCAGGCGCGTCGCCACTCGTCCCGGCCGGGGTCCGCCACGATGTCTTCCAGACCGTCGACAATGCTCCACGCCTTCCAGAAACCATCGGCCGCCCCCTGATCGGTCGCCCATTCGTGGTCGGCGAGCAGTTCGACGAGACCGGTGTGATCGGGCAGATGGGTGGCCAGCACGTCGGCCCATGGAGTCGGTCCCCGGAGATGCGCTCTCGTCAGCCGGCGCTCGTGACTCACGGTGAGACCGACGAGAGGGCCGAGCAGCAGCCTGCGCATCGCCTGGTCGATTCTCACGCTGCCCATCGGCGATTCCGATCCACCGGAGCCGCCAAGCGCCACCGTCACCAGATCCCCGAAGAGCCTGACGGCCGGATGGTCGACCAGACGGGCGTCGGGCGGGTCGTGGGGGACCGACCTGCGGGCCAGGGCCCGGGACAATTCGTTCAGCAGCTCCTTCTTGGAGCGGACCAGGACCGCGATGGCGGAGGGGTCGACTCCCTCGACCCGGATCGAGTGCTCTACCTCGCGGGCTATCCACTCGGCCTCAGCCGTCTCCTGGTCGAACACGTAGGCCTCGGAACGACCGGGGTGCGCCGCCGGCTCAACCGGGCCGGCCGATCCCGGCAGTTGCCCGCTGGAGACCACGCGCAATGCCGACTCCAGGATCTCGGAGGGGACCCGAAAGCTCTGGCCGAGCACGATGCGTTTCACACTGCCCTCTTCGGCGAAGGCGGCGATGTTGCGAAGCTCGGCGCCGCGGAAGGAGAAGATCGACTGGTACGGGTCGCCGGTGACGGTCAGGTTGCCGTGAGCTGACGCGAGGAGACGCGCCATCTCCGCCTGTGCCGGGGAGGTGTCCTGGTACTCGTCGACGAGGACGTAGCTGAATGCACGTGCCACGTCGCGGCCCTCCTCACTGCTCAGGATGCCCACGGCGCGCGTCAAGAGGACTCCGTAGTCGGTCTTCCCGGTCTCGGAGAGATGATCCAGGTAGCGGGCGTAGAGCCCGGGCAGACCACGCCAATCGGCTCTCTCCCGGGCACGCTCGGCGAGATCAGGAGGGGTCAGGAGCCGCTCCGAGCAGCGAAGCAGGAAATCGGCCACCTCTTCGGAGAAGGCGTGGCTCGTCAGGATGCCGCGGTAGGCGACCGGCCATTCGTCGGGGTCCTCGTCGGCCAGGACGGTGCGCACCATCGCCACCTGCTCGGGTGTGGTGAGAGGCACCGGCCGGGCCCCGCCCGAGACGGTCTCGATGATGCGAAGCGCCAACGAGTGGAAGGTGGCGACGTCGACGGGCACCGAACCGGTCCCCAACGACTCCTCGATCCGCCGCCCCAGCCGAGCCGAGGCGCGACGGGAGAACGCCAGGACGACCACCTCCGACGGCCGGGCCAGCTCGCTGGTGACTATGTGGGCGACCCGTCGAACCAGGAACTCGGTCTTTCCCGTGCCCGGACCGGCAACGATCAGTTGTCGGCCTTCGGTGTCGGCGATGGCCCGGGGCCAATCGGAAGGTGAGAGCCGTGTCTCGGTCACCCGGCGATCGTAGGAGTCAGGCCGCGGCGGGGAGACTCGTGTCCGCCACCACCCGGGCCGTGATGCCGAGCCCGGCGAGGAAGCGGACGGGGTCGGCGAAGACGTCGGGAGCGACGTCTTCTCTTACTGCTGTCGAATCCTCCGCCCCGGTGCTCATGCCGGCGTCCTCGTAGGTGCCTTCACAGGTGTCGTTGTCTTTGTGAGTGGTCATGTCCCACAACGTACGGGGTGGCACCGACAGATTTCACGACGGTCGCCAAACTGAGTCAGGGGAGGACATAGGATCGGGTGCGACGCATCGAATTGGAGGACAAGTGGAGCCGTCACATCCGGAGTTCGACTCTCCGATGTACAAGGAGGCGGTGGGGCAGTTCAATCGGGTGGCCGCACTCATGGGCCTCGATGACAACGTCGCCGATCGTCTGAGGGTGCCCCAGAAGTCGACGGTGGTCAGCTTCCCCTTCCGCCACGACAACTACACCGAGGTGGAGACGATATTCGGCTACCGGGTCCAGCATCTGACGACGATGGGGCCCACCAAGGGGGGTATCAGATTCGACATGGACGTCGACCTCGGGGAGGTGGCCGCGCTCGCCATGTTGATGACATGGAAGTGCTCCATCGTCGGCGTGCCCTTCGGTGGCGCCAAGGGTGGTGTCCGCATCAACCCGCTGAACCTGTCCCGAGCCGAGCTGCAGAGGGTCACCCGCCGCTTCACGATGGAGATCATCAACGTGATCGGGCCGGACACCGACATCCCGGCCCCGGACCTGGGGACCAACGAGCAGGTGATGGCCTGGCTGATGGACACCTACTCCCAACATGTGGGTCATTCCGTGCCCGCGGTGGTCACCGGCAAGCCCCCGGCCCTGGGCGGCAGCATCGCCCGCAGGGAGGCCACCGGCCGGGGCCTCATGTTCCTGTTGCCCCAGGCCTCGGCGGCGATCGACATGAATCCCGCCGGGGTCACCGTCGCGATCCATGGCTTCGGCAACGTCGGTCGCTACGCGGCCCAGGCGGCCTTCGAGTCCAAGGCCAAGGTCGTGGCGGTGTCCGACATCTCCGGCGCCCTCCACGATCCTGACGGCCTCGACATCGACGCGGTGGGCAAGTGGGTCGACGAGAACCGGTTCCTCGAGGGCTACCCGGATGCCGACTTCATCGATGGCAGCGCCGTGTTCGGGTTGGACGTGGACGTCCTGGTCCCGGCGGCCATCCAGAACGTGCTCCGCGCCGACAACGCCCCCGACGTCAAGGCCAAGCTCATCATCGAGGGTGCCAACAACCCGACGACGCTCGAGGCCGACGACATACTCCGGGAGAAGGGCGTCTCCATCGTCCCCGACATCCTGGCCAACGCCGGAGGCGTGACCGTCAGCTACTTCGAATGGGTCCAGGACGTGCAGAAGTACTTCTGGTCGGAGAACGAGACCGTCGGGCGTCTGCGTGAGATCATGACCCGCGCCTTCGCCGACGTACACAACATCGCCACGGCAGAGAACGTCGACATGCGCACCGCCGCCCTCATCAAGGGGATCCGACGCGTGGCCGACGCCAAACTGGTTCGCGGGATCTTCCCGTGATCCCGAACCTCCGGTAGTCAGCCCGTGGTGGCCCCGACCGCCAACTCGCCGTCGGCGAAGGCCGGGCAGATCTCCTGGTAGGAGCACCAGTCACATAGCCGTCCGGGGCGGGCCGGGTAACGATCGGAGGACATGGCCCGCTCGATGGCGGCCCACAAGGCGCGTAGCTGGCCCTCCATCGCGTCGAGCAGACGGTCGTCGACGGGCAGACGGTAGAGAGTGGGCCCGTTGAGATAGAGGAGACGCACCTCGGTCGGGGTCTCCCCCCATCTGCTCCTGATGAGGAGGGCGTAGATCTTGAGGGCGAAGAACGAAGAGAGCGCATATCGTTCCGGGGGCGCCTTTCCCGTCTTGTAGTCGGTGATGATCAGGTTGCCCTTCTCGTCCCGGTCGATGCGGTCGAGGATGCCGCGGATGACGATGCCGTCGAGGTCCTCGGTCATGTCGAGCTCCCGCTCGGCGGGCTCTATGGCGGTGGGGTCCTCGATGGAGAAGTAATTCGCCAGCAGGGTCATGCTCTCGATGCCCCAGTCCCGCTCCTCTTCCACCGAGGCGAAGAGACCTTCGAACTCGTCGGCGCCACGTATCTCGGTCCAGGCCTCCCGGAAGAGGTCGTAGAGACGCTCCGGGGTCCGTTCGGCGACGTCGTCGTCGTACAGACGTTGCAGCGCCAGATGCGCCGTGGTGCCTCGAGCCTGATAGACGGACGGCGGCTCGGCGATGCGGTCGATGGCGCGGAACTTGAAGAGCTGGGGGCAGGTCTTGAAGTCACCCGCCCGGCTGGGGGAGAGTGTCTCCAGACGGGTCTTCTGGCGGGGCTCGGTCAGCTCAACGGTCACGTCTCCCGATCTTAGGAACGCCTCCCGACAGATTCGGGTCAGTGGCCCACAGACTTCGGCTCGTCCTCTGGGTCGGGCAGCCCGGGCCGGGGGACGGGGACGGTCCGGGTCCGGTCGAGCCTGCGCGCCGGGCCGGCGAAGAAGATGGCCACCAGGGCTACGGC
>JBAVPF010000370.1:0-2798 GCA_049692815.1 Acidimicrobiia bacterium | reverse complement strand
GTCTGGGGGCTATCGCCGCAGGCTTTCTGATGACGACCAACTACCGCTAGGCGCGAAGCGCCCAGCGGAGTACTGAGTACTGAGTACTTGGTACTGAGTACTGGTTACCGAGAGATCAAGGGGTGGTCGGCGGAGGAGCGGTTGTGGTTGGCGGGATGGTCGTCGTTGTCGGTGGGGGGATGAACTCACCGAGGGTCACCGTGATCGTGTCACCCTGCTCCGCGGTCGATCCGGCCGTGGGGACCTGACTGACGACGAGCCCGTCCTGTGACTGATCGGCCACCGGTTGTGTGCTCGCCGATACCCGAAGCTGGAGACCGACGCCCTCGACTGCCGACCGGGCCTGTGCTTCCGTCATGCCTTTCAGGTCGGGGACAGTCACCGGGGCCGGGCCGAGGGAGACGACGATGAGGATGGTGTCACCAGAGAGGGCCTCGGCGCCGGCGCTCGGATCGGTCCGGATTACTTCGCCGTCAGGTGTCTGGTTGTCATACTCCTCGCTGACCGTGAATCTCAGCCCGAGGTCGGTGAGAGTGGCGATCGCGTCACGCTCGGTCAGACCGGTGACGTCGGGGATCTCGATGACCTCAGGCCCGTCGGAGACCACGAGGTCGACGGGAATCGCCGGGCTGATCTCGACTCCTGCCGCCGGGCTCGACGACATCACCGTGTCGACTTCGAAGTCGGCGCTGGCCTGCCGGTCGACCTCGCCGACCACCAAACCGGCGTCCTCGATGGCCTTTCTCGCTTCGGCAAGGGTCTTGCCGACCACGGCGGGCACGGCTATTCGCTCGGAGCCGACGGACACGTAGACATCGATCGTCGACCCGTACTCGGCCATGGTGCCGGCGGGCGGGTCGGTCTTGATCACTTCTCCCTGCTCGGCGTCCTCGCTGGTCTCGAATATCGGGTTGACCACGAATCCGTCACCCTCCAGCAGGCCCTGGGCCGAGGCGTACTGAAAACCCGCGACGTTGCGCACTGCGACCAGCTCACCGGTGTTGTCGCCACCCCTGCCCAGGTTCCACATGATGAAGAAGAGGATTCCCAGCGTGACCAGCAGGGCGAAAGCGGTCAGGATGAAGGGAAGCTGGGAGCGGGGCTCGTCCTCGATCTGACGGTAGACCTCGTCGGGTGGCACCGTGGCCGGCGGCACTGATGTCATCAGCCGTGTCGCGCCCTCGCCGCCGCCATTCCCGTTCGTCGGGCCATTGGAAGGTGGGACTACCGGCGGGATGACGACGTTCTCCCCCTGCAGCACCGCCAGCAGGTCCTGACGCATCTCCTCGGCGGACTGGTATCGGGCGTTCGGGTCCTTTCGCAACGCCTTCATGACCACGGCGTTCAGGGATTCCGGCACGTCGGGGTTGAGCGACGCCGGGGGAGGTGCCTCCGTGGAGACGTGTTGGAAGGCAACCGACATCGGTGAGTCACCGGTGAACGGGGGTCTCCCGGTGAGCATCTCGTAGAGAACGACTCCCAGTGAGTAGACGTCACTGCGAGCGTCGGCGGAGGCTCCCTGGGCCTGTTCAGGGCTGAAGTAGGTTGCGGTGCCGATGACCGCGCCGGTGCGGGTGAGCTCCTGGCTGTCGTCCCAGGCGCGGGCGATACCGAAGTCGGTGACCTTGACGGTCCCGTCCTTGGCCAAGAGGACGTTGCCCGGCTTGACGTCACGGTGGACCAGGCCGGCCTGATGGGCGATAGAGAGAGCTGCGGCGGTCTCCGCTGCGATCTCGGTGGCCCGACGGGGGAGCAGAGCACCCTCCGACTTGAGGACGTCGCGGAGAGAGCGGCCGTCGACGATCTCCATGACGATGAAGTAAGTGCCCCCCGATTGGCCCCAGTCATAGATGCCCACGATGTTCGGGTGGCTCAGATTGGCCGCAGCCTGCGCCTCACGACGGAAGCGCTTGACGAAGGCCTCGTCGGAGGAGAACTGGGAATGGAGGACCTTGATGGCTATCGGGCGGTTCAGCTCGTTGTCGCGTCCCTCATAGACGTCGGCCATCCCGCCCCGGGCCAGGTGGGACGTGATTTCATAGCGGTCATTGAGGATTGCAGGGGTATCCATCGAGCTAGCGGAGTCTAGGAACGGCCTCGTTCCAATAGGGGGTCACGAAGAGAGCCAGATACGTATGAGATCGGACGCGATGGGAGCGGCCACAGAGCCCCCAGAGGCCGATTCTCCGGACACTTCGCTCCCCTCGATGAAGACGGCGATTGCGATGGTCGGGTTGTCCACCGGGGCGAAGCCGATGAACCATGGGTTGGAGAACCCTCCGGTCCCGGTGGCGGTGCCGGTCTTTCCGGCCACTCGCACCCCGGGCACCGCCGCCTGGCGACCGGTTCCCTCGGTCACCACCCTCTCCATCATCTGGGTGAGTGTCGCCGCCGTATCGGAGGACATGGCGCGACCCACCTCGGTCACTTCGGTCTCGGACACCGTGTTGCCGTCGGCGTCGAAGACCCGTCTGACCGCAAACGGCCTAACTGAAACGCCGTCGTTGGCAACGGCAGCGGCAACCATCGCCATATGCAACGGCGTGGCCCGCACGTCGCGTTCCCCGATTCCGCTCTGGGCAAGCGCAGCCGGGTCCTGGGCTAGCTCCGGTGTGTTCCACACCGCCTGTGGGACCGGCCACTCGTAGTCGATGTCCTGATTGAAGCCGAGCGCCTCCGCGGTTATCCCGATGTCTGCCGCTCCCAGCCGGATGGAGAGGTCGGCGAAGATGGTGTTGCAGCTGCGAACGAATGCCTGAAGGAGGGTTGCGCTGTTCCCGTCGTTGCATGGCCGTCCG
>JBAVPF010000369.1:0-7593 GCA_049692815.1 Acidimicrobiia bacterium | reverse complement strand
CCTCCATACATTCCGAATCTGTCCAGGTAGAGATCCCCCGAGGACGTCGTTACGGCAACCGGACGTATCTTTCGTCCTTCAGTTGACGTCGTGTTGATCGTGCGAATGAAGCTCCGTTGGCAGAGCGTCCAGGTAGTCCCAGGGTCAGGACAGTCAGAGCCAATGTCGACCTGGCCGGCCCAGCTACCCCAGTCGATATATTTGCAGGATGTGGCCTGAAACGCGCCGGGCAACTCGTTCATTCGGAAACGCAGTCCTCCAGTCGTACCACCGGCCGTATGTCGGTAATCCGATCTGATTGTGAATTGAACTCCACCGTCTGCCATCCGTGTCGACTTATGCTGATTGCTGTCGGCGGCGAGGTAGTACGGATTGTATGTGATGCCTGCGTACATGTAACCAGTCAGTTTTGCCCCGAGACTTCCCGTCTCCTTATAGGCACTGCCAGTGGAAAACCCCGAGCCTCGCCACATCTCGCTGCCGCGCTCAAACCCTGGGTTAGCAGTCAGGAAAGGAGGTTTGCTTGTGGCATGACCGCCAATATTCGCTGCGATACCCCAGTCATCCATTTCGAGAGACGTCAGTTCAAGGGAAGATGAGGGGCTCGGCAGCGCGGCCCACATTGTCGGGTGAGACCCGTCGTCAGATACATCATCCTCACAGCTCGCATGTGCGAACCCCATGGCATGGAGTAGCTCGTGGGTAAGTATCCCCTGATAGGAAGGCCAACTACTGGGGCGAGTTCCCGTTCCGTCCCACCAATAGTAGGAACCAGACGAGGCGCAGCTATTGGTGGCGTCTGAATCAAATGTAATTGTCGAAGAACCGGTGCTGGCGTACGTGCATCCGCTGAGGTAGCCAGCAGTGATCGTGAAATCTGCACTACCACAATTCGTCGTGGTATTCAGGACGAGAGGACTGTTCCCATCGATTCCACCCACGTATTGGATCGCGTCGATGGCGTCATCAAGCAAAGTGCGAGCCCTCGACAGTGTGACGAATTGGGGCGCGACGGCTACACAGAACGATTTGACTCGATCAGCTGCGTGGTCATTACGAGTAAATGCTAGAGCGTTGGGCGAAATCGCAAAGAGCAATGAGCCTACGATGACGCCTGTCAGAATGGAACCGGAAAGAGAAGAGAGATCGCGACGCCTCTGACGGGAGTGTCTGAAAAACGGTGTATCTGCCTGTTGGCCTGACATGCTGACCCGGTTTTCTGGGTTGGCGGAAAGGGAACAGGCGATGAGTGATTCATCGATGCCGGCGACGGAACGGTCGTCGGAGGACAGACAGCTCGCTGAGGAGCTGGTGGAACGGGCCCGCAACGAGGGAGTCGACCTGGTCGGCCCGGACGGGTTGTTGGCTGGGTTGACCAAGAACGTCTTGGAGGCAGGGTTGGAGGCGGAGATGTCGGAGCATCTCGGCTATGACCGATATGACCCGGCGGGGAAGAACACGGGCAACTCCCGCAACGGCACCCGGTCGAAGAAGGTGCTGACCGATGTTGGTCCGGTGGAGATCGAGGTGCCCCGCGACCGGGACGGCAGCTTCGATCCGCAGCTGGTGAAGAAGCATCAGCGGCGGTTGACCGGCGTGGATGAGATGGTCATCTCCTTGGTCGCCAAGGGGCTGACCACTGGTGAAGTGTCGGCGCATATGGCCGAGGTTTACGGAGCTGATGTCTCCCGGGACACGATCAGTCGGATCACCGACCGGATCCTCGAGGAGATGTCCGACTGGGCTAACCGACCGCTCGACCGGGTCTATCCGGTGGTATTCATCGACGCGATCGTGGTGAAGATCCGTGACGGCCAGGTGGCGAACCGCCCGGTGTATACGGCCATCGGAGTCAATGTCGCTGGGGAACGAGACATTCTCGGCCTGTGGGTCGGCGACGGTGGTGAGGGAGCCAAGTTCTGGTTCCAAGTGTTCACCGAAATGAGAAACCGTGGTGTCGAGGACGTCTGCATCGTCGTCTGCGACGGTCTCAAGGGCCTGCCCGAGGCGATCGGGAACACCTGGCCGCTGGCCATCGTCCAGACCTGTGTGCTGCATCTGATCCGGAACACGTTCCGATTCGCCTCCAAGGCCGACTGGGACAAGATGGCCCGTGACCTGCGCCCGGTTTACACCGCTGTCTCCGAGCATGAGGCCAAGGAGCGGTTCGTCGAGTTCGGAGACATCTGGAGTGAGAAATACCCGGCGATCATCCGGCTCTGGGAGAACACCTGGGCCGAATTCGTCCCGTTCCTCGACTACTCACCCGAGATCAGAAAGATCATCTACAGCACGAATGCGGTGGAGTCGCTGCACGCGCGGATGCGGCGAGCCACCCGAGCTCGAGGCCATTTCCCCACAGAACAGGCAGCCCTCAAATGCCTCTACATGGTGGTGCGTAGTCTCGACCCAACCGGAACCGGAAGACGACGCTGGACAAGACGATGGAAGGCAGCCCTCAACGCCTTCGCCATCACCTTCGAAGGCCGAATCCTCCCCACCGACAACTGAGATGCCAACGGCAGTTACACCGAAACTCGGACAGTCCCGCAGAGCCTGGAGAATCAGCGTGAAAAATTGCTCAAGGGATCGCGTCCCGCGGTTTGGTGTAAGTAGGTGAATCTCTCAGCGTTGCCGTCGGGCTAGCCGGCGGCGGGTAGCTGGTTCACCTCCTTGTCTGGTTGATCTTGGCTCATCGTGTGGATGAGCGCCATTGATTCTTCTCCGAGGTAGCGCCGGTCTGTGACCTGCCATTCGTCGTGCTGTTCGGTCAATACTGATCCGACGAGACGGAGGATGGAGTTGTCGTCGGGGAAGATGCCGACGACGTCGGCTCTCCGTTTGATTTCTCTCATGAGCCGTTCGAGGGGGTTGGTGGACCAGATCTTCTTCCAGTGGGCTTGGGGGAACCCGGCGTAGGCGGTGACGTCGGCTTCGGCCTCCAACAGGAGATCGGAGACGGCGGGATGTCGTTCTCGGAGCATGTCGGCGACGAGCCGCAGCTGGTCTCGAGTCGATGCCGGGTCGGGTTGGGCGAAGACGGTCCGTACGGTGGCGGCCACCATTTCGGCATGTCCTCTGGGCACTCGAGCCAGGAGGTTGCGCATGAAATGGACCCGGCACCGCTGCCAGGCCGTCCCCGAGAACGTCTTACGAATGGCGGTCTTCAAGCCGGTGTGGGCATCGGAGATGACCAGGACCACCCCGGTGAGTCCTCGCTTTCGTAGACGCCGGAGGAACTGGGTCCAGAACACTTCGTCTTCGGTGTCACCCACATCCAGGTCGAGGACCTCCCGGTTTCCGTCGGCAGCCACTCCGGTCGCTACGACCACGGCTCGGGAGACGACCCGGTGGTCTTTGCGGCCGTGGAGATAGGTGGCGTCGACGAACACGTATGGGAATTCGATGTGATCCAGGGTCCGGTCCCGGAACGCGGCGACTTCTTCGTCGAGCTGTTCACAGATCCGGGACACTGTCGACTTCGAGATACCAGATGAGACGCCGAGAGCCCGGACCAGGTCATCGACCTTTCGGGTGGAGGTGCCGGTGACATAGGCGGTCATGATCACCGCCCACAACGCCCGATCCACCCGCCGGCGTGGTTCCAAAAGCGAAGGGAAGAACGCACCCTCCCTCACCTTCGGAATCCTCAGTTCGACATCCCCAGCCGGCGTCGACAACACTCGACTTCTGGCTCCATTGCGCTGGTTCGTCCTCGTCTCGGTTCGCTCATGAGGTTCGGCGCCGATCGCCTCGGTCAACTCGGCGTCGATCAGCTCCTGCAGCGCCTTCTCCACCAGATCCCGGAACAGAAACCGGACCTCGTCACCGTCAAGCTCGGCAACAAGCTCAGCCAATCGTGCATCATGGCCCTGGGCCATCGTGGGTCTCCTTTCGAGTCCACTCGCTATGAACTCGCTGAGGATTCCACGGTGGCCCCTTCAGGTCACGGACCCCGCCCTAGTTACACCACTCCATGGGACGTGAACGCTCAAGGCCTATTACGTCGATGCGATCACACTCGAGCAGCTCAAAGCGGAGCAACATCGGATCGACTCAGACGTCTCACGGGCAAGAGGCCAACTTTCGCTTACGGCGGAGCACCTGGAGGCCGCGGGGAAGCTGATCTTGGCCGCCCTCAAGATGGCGACCCGACTGCATGCGCCCTACGCCGAGGCACCATTTGCGACCCGGCAACGGCTGAATCAGGCCGTATTCACTGGGATTTGGGTCGAGAATCGGGTCATCGTGGGACACGACTACGAATGGGCCTTCGGCTTCATGCCGGAGGCCGTTTCTCCGAGTTCGAACAAGGAGCGTCAGGTGGGCCCGGCAGGATTTGAACCTGCAACCGACGGCCATCATGAATCGATGCTGTGAGGACGCTGCAGAGCAGCGGATCCGAGTGGGCCCGGCAGGATTTGAACCTGCAACCGACGGATTATGAGTCCGCTGCTCTGACCAGATTGAGCTACGAGCCCGATTCGAGGCAGGCTACCGGGGTAGGGACGGCAACCCGTCCACGACACGGGATCACTCGGTTACCTTTGCGCCCACATGGAAAAGGTTGCGCTGAACGCAGACATCGTCGACTACAGCCGGGCCATGGCAGACGACCCGGTGGGCACGGTCTCTCTCGTCGACGACTACCACGATCTCGTCGGTAGGAAGGTCGCCGAGAACCACGGCATCGTCACGTCGTTCGTCGGCGACAACTTCATGGCGGTGTTCGACGACCCGATGGCCGCACTCAGGTCTGCCATCTCGATCACGACCTGCATCGAAGAGCGAAACGAGTCGGGGCGGGCCCTCAAGTTTAGGATGGGCCTCGACCAGGGGCCCGTTGAAGAGCGCAGCGGCGACTTCCTGGGTGAGGCACTCAACGTGGCGGCTCGGATCCAGGCCGTGGCGCCTCAGGGCGGCTTGAGCGTCTCCGGCCGTGTCTATCAGGCCATCGACGAGCCTGCTCTGCGCTTTCACCCGAGGGGGCCGACTTCGCTCAAGAACATCCCGGAGCCGGTGGAGATCTACGACTTCGCGGACCTTCCCAGCACCGGCGGGGAGGCGCCGGTCTCGGCGATGCGTCTCGGCTCCCCCACGATCGCCGTCCTGCCGGTGCACACCCGGCCGGCAGAAGAGCCCCTTCTCTCCATCTCGGACGTGATCCGTTCGGACATCGTCCATGCTCTCGTCGCCGTTCCGGATCTGAAGGTGATCGATGTGCGGAATGCAGCCGGGTCCGGTGGCGCGTCCGCCCGCTACATCCTCGAGTCGGGGGTGACCGAGCTCGGCGGGACGATCCACGTCTACGTCGAGCTTCTCGACGTGACGACCATGAACGTGGTCAAGGTCCTCAAGTGGAAGGCTGAGATCGAGGGCGTCCCCGACCTGTCGGAGACGATCGCAACCGAGGTCGCCCGGGCGATGCAGATCGACCTCGTGGTGGGAGAGGTGGCCGGGATCTATGCCGACCTCGAGGATCCGATCGCCATCGAGAAGATCTACCTGGGCTGGTATCACCTGACAAAGGGCACCCTGGAAGGCTGGACGGAGTCGTTGCAGCTCTTCTCCGAGGTGGCGGAGCTGCACCCGGATCAATCGTTCGGGCATGTTCTCTACGCATTCGCCCAATACCTCGCCACCGAGTTGGGGATTGCGCCCGACCGTGAGGCCGCGTTGGAGAGGGCGTACGAGGAGGCGCAACGTGGCCTCGCCGTGGGCGACCCGACCGGGCTGGCGCCGATGGTCATCGCCGCGGTGCTTCTGTCAAAGGGCCAGGCCACCGACGCCATGGAGATGATGGAGGGCGTCAGCATCACACGCCCGAACTGCGACGTCACCTACGGGATCGAGGGCAGCGTCCGCCGTTACGTCGGCGAGTACGACCGGGCGGTGTCGCTCATGGACACGGCGATGCGCCTCAGTGGCCGGACCAAGCCCTGGTATCCGACCGTTAAGGCATGCTCTCTCCTGCTTGGTGGCCAGTCAGGCGAAGCGAGCGCATTGGCGCAGGCGGTGATAGACGGTCAGCCCGCCAACCTGGAGGCGCTGTTGGTCCTGGCCGGGGCCCAGGCAGAGCAGGGCCTGGACAGACGGGCGCGGGCCACCGCGACGCTGGTGAAGCAGCAATTCCCGGACGTCGACGTGGAGGCGTGGATCGATTCCAGCCCGTTCTTGAACCGTGAGGCCGTCACTCGCTGGAAGAGGAACCTGGTTTCCGCAGGTCTGATAGAGCCGCCGGGAACTGACGACGAAGGCTCAGGCGAGGATCCGTCGAGCGGCTCCTAGACGCCCCTTCCGCCCGTCCAATCGATCTTGTCGGCGTCGAGATCCTGCATGGTCAGCACGTTGTCCTCGTGCTTCCAGCAGACCTCTATCTCCTCTTTCTCCCCGTCGGAGACGGTGATCCAGCGGGAGGTGGTGGCCGGGGCGTTGCATCCGGCGACGACACAAAAGGAGTGGCTGGCGATCGGTTCGTCCGTCATGAGGCGAGTGTACGCCCGGTGGGCACGGCGAGGACCTTGCTGCCTTCGACGCTCCACGACGGCACGACGGCGATTCCACCATCGCTGTCTACCCTTCCCATCCCCTGCATCACGCGAGCGTCGGTGAACCAAGAAGACACCAGTCTCCAACCGTACGTACCCAGGGTCGCCTCGGAATGGGATGAGGTTGCCCTTGGCCGGCCATGGCGTTCTGTGGAGGGCACCCTCGTCTTCGTCGACATCTCGGGCTTCACCGCACTCTCGGAGCGCCTGGCGCAGAAGGGAAGGATCGGCGCCGAAGAGCTGACATCGGTCTTGAACCGCGTCTTCGGCGAGATGCTCGACGTGGTCTACCAACGGGGCGGGGCACTGCTGAAGTTCGGAGGGGACGCCCTGCTCCTCCTGTTCTCGACCGACGACCACGTGATGCAGGCCTGTGCTGCGACGGTCGAGATGAGATCGGCGCTTCGGACTGCCTCCCGGCTTCCAACTTCGGTGGGGAGGATCGATCTCAAGATGTCGTCGGGCATCCACACCGGCGCCATCGATTTCTTCCTGGTCGGCGAATCTCACAGAGAGCTGATCGTCAGCGGGCCGGCGGCCTCGGCGACGACAGAGATGGAGGCCACCGCAGAAGCCGGGGAGATCGTCGTCACCACGGATGTCAAGGACGCGCTGCCCGACGAGTTCGTCGGCGAGCCAAAGGGCAACGGCTGGCTGATCAGGAAGAGGAAGATCGACTATCCGGCATGTGGGCTCATCCTGCGTCCGCCGGGCGACACCGCGCTGACGACGATGGTCTCCGTGGGGCTTCGCGACCATCTCGGCGCGGTAGCTCAGGACTCCGAGCACCGCATCGCCACGATTGCCTTCATGAGCTTCAAGGGCATCGACGTGATCATCCGTGAGCAA
Source organism: Acidimicrobiia bacterium (assembly GCA_049692815.1). Taxonomy (GTDB): domain Bacteria; phylum Actinomycetota; class Acidimicrobiia; order Spongiisociales; family ZC4RG35; genus JANQRA01. The sequence goes on along the minus strand of JBAVPF010000369.1, from coordinate 196 downwards.
GGCCCGGAGGAGGCAGCCCGACGTCTGGAAGCGCTCGTCGTCGCGGCTCAGGCCGCCGCTGACCGGGAGGGATTGACCTTCCTGGCGTCGGACATCGACGCCGACGGCGGCAAGATCATCCTCGCCGCCGGGGTCCCTTCGAGCCGACATGACGACGAGGGCCGCGTCCTTCGCGCCGCGCGGGAGATCCTGGACG
>JBAVPF010000368.1:0-3526 GCA_049692815.1 Acidimicrobiia bacterium | reverse complement strand
GGCGACCGTGGTGGTGGTCGGTGCCTGCGCGGTCGCCGGCAGCGCATCCCCACCTGAGACGACGAACAGGCCGATGATGGCGCCGATCAGGGCCAGCCCCACGGCGACGGTTGCAGTTCGCCAAGGGTCGGCTGTGATGACGGTGCGAAGACGCTCGAGCACGAAGAACGCAAGGTAGTACCTTCTTCAGGCGTGACCACCTCCGACGGCAATGGCCGCACTGTCCTCTCACTCGTCGTCTTGGCCTGGAACAACCTCGAGTTGACGAAGCGGTGTGTGGAGAGCTTGAGGCAGAACACGAGTGTCGACCACGAGTTGATCCTCGTCGACAACGGCTCTGAGGACGGAACGGCGGAATTCGCCCGGTCCCATGCAGACGTGGCCGTGGTCAACGAGTCCAACCTCGGCTTCGCCGCCGGGATGAACGCCGGGCTGGAGAGAGCGTCCGGCCGCTTCGTGGCCTTCATAAACAACGACACGACCTTCCCTTCCGGCTGGGCGGAGCCGATGCTGGAGACCTTCGAGCTCTACCCCGGGGCCGGGATCGTCCTTCCGGCCGTCACCGCAGCGGGCAACCCTGTCACCGTGCGTGCCGAGCCCGGACAGCGCCAACTCGTACTCCAGCCCTTCGGAGAATTCCCCAGCGGTGTCGTCTACGTGATGAGAACCGGGCTGATGCGCCACCTGGGCGGCTGGAACGAGGCTTATCGCACCGCGTCCGCGGAGGATCTCGACCTGGCTTTCACCGTCTGGGCGCACGGGCTGGACGTCGTTCTCGACGAGCGCGTGCTGGTGGAGCACGTCTCACAGGCGACCGTCCGGGTGCTGCCGGACCGAGGATTGCTCTATCGGGAGAACCTGGAGCAGTTCCTGGACAGGTGGGCGTCCGTGCCCCTGGGGTCGACTCCGTTGGTGGACTCAGTCGACACCGAGACACTCCTGGCTAATCAGGAATCTGCCAAGACCGCCGTGATGTGGATTCGCCGGATGCTCGAGGCGAGAGATGAAGCGAATCGGTTGCGTCGGGAGCTGAGGAGCCGGGTGATGCCCGACCATCGCAGACGTCGTTGGTTCAGAGCCAGGTCCTGATCTCCGACACCACATCTGGCAGAGAGGTCTCCCAGTGTGGCGGCAGCTCGACTCCCAACCCGGCGGCACGCTCAGAGGCCAGCACCGAGTAGGCAGGCCGTCTCGCCTTGGTCGGGTACGCGTCAGTGGGACAGGGCGTGACCAGAGCCGGATCCAAACCCGCCAAGTCGACCGCGGCGCGGGCGAGTTGAAACCACGTCGTGGGGCCCTGGTTGGTGACGTGCAGGAGTCCTTGCGCCCCGGTGCGAAGAGCCTGGTGACTGGTCACGGCCAGATCACGGGCGATCGTGGGGCACCCGAACTGATCGTCGACCACTCTGAGGTTCTTCCCTTCACCGGCAAGCCGCAGCATGGTTGCCACGAAGTTCTGGTGGGAGCCCGAGATCACCCACGAAGTCCGCACCACCAGAGCACCGGATCCGACTGCAGTCTGCTCACCCACGAGCTTGGAGCGCCCGTAGGCGTTGACCGGGTCAGTCGGGGATGACTCCAGGTAGGGGGTGTCCGATTGTCCGTCGAACACATAGTCCGTGGAGAAGGTGAGCAACGGTCGCCCCCGTCTGGCGCACCACTCCGCGAGGATCCCCACCGCAGTGCCATTGACTGTCGTCGCCAGCTCTTCTTCGTCTTCGGCCTGATCCACCTTGGTGTAGGCGGCGCAGTTGATCACAGCCTCAGGATCGACCTGGTCGAGGGTTGCCGGGATTGCTGCAGTTTGACCGATGTCGAGGACTTGACGGAATAGGGCGATGCAGTCGCCGTCGAGCATTCGGCGGAACGCCGTGCCCAGCTGGCCACCGGCACCCAGGATCGCTATCGAGCCGATCTGTGCTCCTCCATGACCCGTGTCACGTAGTCGCGGGAGGTCGAGCTGGGCATGCCCGCCACCACCTGCTCCATTGCCTCCAGTGACATATATCCCTGATCCAGGGCGATCTCCTCGAGACAGGCGATCTTCAGGCCCTGCCGGTGCTCGATCGTGGCAATGAAGTTGGCGGCTTCCAGCAGCGAGTCGTGCGTACCGCTGTCGAGCCAGGCCACTCCCCTTCCGAGCCTTATCGCCCGCAGCGACCCGTCGCCCATGTAGAAGCGGTTGACGTCGGTGATTTCCAGCTCCCCCCGGGCCGAGGGAGTGAGGCTCTTGGCGACTTCGACGACACGGTCGTCATAGATGTAGAAACCGGGGACGGCCAGATTCGACCTGGGGTGCGCCGGTTTCTCCTCGAGCGAGACCACGAGATCTTGATCGTCGATCTCCACCACGCCGTATCTCTCCGGATCGTGCACCGGGTAGCCGAAGACGACGGCACCCTTGTCGAACCCGGCTATCAGACCGGCAAGACCCAAGTCCCCATAGAAGATGTTGTCGCCCAGGATCAGGGCCACCGCCTCGCCGTCGATGAACTCCTCCCCGACCAGGAAAGCCTCGGCAATGCCCTTCGGCTCCGGCTGCACCGCATAGCTGATCTCGACGCCCCAAATGTGGCCGTCTCCGAGCAGAGACTCAAAGCGGGGCACGTCGTGGGGCGTGGATATCAGGAGGATCTCGCGTATCCCCGTCTCCATCAGCGTCGCCAGCGGGTAGAAGATCATTGGCTTGTCGTAGACGGGCTGCAGTTGTTTGCTGGCCACCCGAGTCATCGGGTCGAGTCGACTGCCGGCGCCTCCGGCGAGCACGATGCCCTTCACGAGGTCCCTTTCAGCGGTCTCCACCAGTCCTGGCGTCGTCGATACCAGTCGATGGTCTGTTCCAACCACTCGTCGAAGGAATGTTCCGGCCGCCAACCGAGCGAACGGAGCTTCGAGCTGTCCACGGCGTAGCGAAGATCGTGACCGGGGCGATCCGGGACTCTCTCGATGGAGGTCTCGTCGAGTTCCATGAGCGCCAGGATCTTGTTGGTGAGGTCCAGATTCGACATCTGGGCGTTGGCTCCGATGTTGTAGGTCTCGCCTGGGGCTCCCTGGTCGATGAGGAGATGGATGGCCGCGCAGTGGTCTTTCACATAGAGCCAATCACGTTCGTTTCGGCCCTCCCCGTAGAGCGGGACCTTCTTCCCGTCGAGCAGGTTCGTGACGAAGAGCGGGATCACCTTCTCCGGGAACTGATAGGGCCCGTAGTTGTTGGTGCAACGGGTGACTACCGCCTCGTAGCCAAAAGTGACGGCATAGGACTGAACCAGCAGATCGCTGCCGGCTTTGGAGGCCGAATACGGTGACGACGGCTCCAGGAGGGCATGCTCGGGCGCAAAGCCCTCTTCCACCGAGCCATAGACCTCGTCGGTGGACACGTGGACGAAACGATCCACCTGATGTCTTCTGGCCGCATCGATCAACACACCCGTGCCGACGACGTTGGTCTCCAAGAAGACGGACGGGCCTTCTATTGAACGGTCTACGTGGCTCTCCGCGGCGAAGTGCACCACGACGTCGTGATCGG
>JBAVPF010000367.1:0-2218 GCA_049692815.1 Acidimicrobiia bacterium | reverse complement strand
CGGCGCCGGGAAGACCACCCTGATACGCGTCCTCACCACGCTCCTCAAGCCCGACTCCGGGACCGCAGTGGTCGCCGGGATCGACGCCATCCACGATCCGGTCGCGGTTCGTCACAAGATCGGCCTGGCCGGCCAGTTCGCAGCCGTGGACGGCTTCCTCACAGGTCGGGAGAACGTCGAGATGGTCGGTCGTCTCTACAACCTCCCCAAGAACGAGGCCGCCAAACGCGCCGAGGAGGTACTGGAGCGTATCCATCTCATCGAGGCCGCCGACCGCCCGGTTCGCACCTATTCCGGCGGCATGAAGCGCCGTCTCGACCTCGCCGCCTCCATCGTGGGCCGCCCCGAGGTCCTGTTTCTCGACGAGCCGACCACCGGGGTCGACCCGGGGAGCAGACTCGACCTCTGGGACATGATCGAGGAGCTGGTCGAAGGTGGAACGACCCTGCTGCTCACCACCCAGTATCTCGAGGAGGCCGACCGGCTGGCCGATCGGATAGGGGTCATCGACCATGGCAAGCTCATCGACGAGGGCACGCCCGACGAGCTCAAGGACCGACTCGGGGGCAACGTGGTCGAGGTGCACGTCGCTCCCGACGACAGGGCCACTGCCGCCGGGGCCCTGACCGCAGTGGCCGACGGTGACCTGCGCACCGAGGGCCAATCCCTGCTGATACCGGCCACCCGGGGAGCCCTCACCCTCACCGCCGCGGTGCGGGCCCTGGACGACGCCGGTGTGACCCCCCAGGACATCGGTCTGCGCCGGCCCACGCTCGACGATGTCTTCCTCACGCTGACCGGGCACAAGGCGGAGGACGAGGTGAGGGCGCCCACAGCCGCTCGCAGGGGAGGGAGGTCGGGATGACCGTCATGGCCAAGCCCAGGCGAAGAGTGGGGTTCGGCGCCGGGGTGACACACACCACGGTGATCACGTGGAGGAACGTGATGCGGGTCCTGCGGCTCCCCCAGCTGCTGGTGTTCTCGACCATCCAGCCGGTGATGTTCCTGCTGCTGTTCAACTACGTGTTCGGCGGAGCGATCTCCATCGGGGGCCAGGCAGCCGGGGCGCAGGGCGAGTACATCAACTGGCTGATCCCGGGGATCATCGTGCAATCGACGGTCTTCGGCGCCACCGCCACTGCGCTGGGTCTGACAGAGGACCTGCAAGCGGGGGTCATCGACCGTTTCCGGTCGCTGCCGATGGCCCGCTCTGCAGTTCTCACCGGCAGGACCCTGGCCGACCTGGTGCGGAACGCCTTCGTCACGACCCTCATGCTCGTGGTCGGCTTCCTCATGGGCTGGCGCTTCGACCAGGGCTTCCTCAAGATGGCTCTGGGTGTCGTGATAGCGCTCCTGTTCGGATACTCCTTCTCCTGGCTGATGGCCACGGTCGGTTTGCTGACCAAAACACCGGAGGCGGCGCAATCGGCAGGGTTCCTGCCCATCTTCCCGCTGGTCTTCGCCTCGTCCGTGTTCGTGCCGACCGAGTCGATGCCGGGCTGGCTACAGGCCTTTGCCAACAATCAGCCGATCTCGATCATCGCCAACACGGTGCGGTCGTTGATGGTTCCCAAGGAATCCCTCGGCTTCCTAGGGCTCGACCAGGGGACCCTGGTCCTTCAGTCGTTCGCCTGGATCGCGGTGATCATCATCGTGTTCGCCCCTCTCGCCGTCCGTCAATACCGGCGATCTGTGGGTTGAGCGGTCTGGCGACTCAGTAGTCGATGCCGCGACGCGCCATCACACCGCGGTCGTAGGCGTGCTTCACCTTCACCATCTCCGTGACGGTGTCGGCGATCTCGATCAGCTGTTCTGGGGCATCACGCCCGGTGAGGATCAGATTCACCCTCTCCGGACGTGAGCGGATGGTCTCGACCACCTCGGCGCCGTCGATCCATCCCCAATTGATCGGATATGTCACCTCGTCGAGGATGACGAGGTCGTATTCACCGGCCGTGATGATCTCCTTTGCCCGGTCCCATGCCGAGCGGGCTATGGCCTCGGACTCCGATATGTCCTCCGAATCCCAGGTGAACCCGTCACCGAGGGCGAACCAGTCCATCCCGACCTGACGGCCGATTTTCTCCTCGCCGACGCTCCAATCCCCGGACTTGAGGAATTGGACGACACATACCTTCCAGCCGCGGGCAACAGCCCTGACCGCGGTCCCGAAAGCCGCCGTCGACTTCCCCTTCCCGTCACCCGTGTTGACCAGCAC
>JBAVPF010000366.1:0-2693 GCA_049692815.1 Acidimicrobiia bacterium | reverse complement strand
GCACAGGGCGATCTGGTCGCCGGCGGCCAGGGTGCCCTGCACCACCCGGCCGATCGCCAGCCGACCCAGATAGTCGGAGGCATCGAGGTTGGTGACCAGAGCCTGCAGGGGGGCATCGGGATCGCCGGCGGCAGCCGGGATCGTCTCCACGATGGCGTCGAGCAGCGGGCCCAAATCGGCGTCCTCTGGCGGGACCCCAACGCCCGCCATCGCACGCCCCTCCCGTGCCACGGTCGAGATCACCCGGAATTCGATGTGCTCATCGGCGGCATCGAGATCGATGTACAGCTGGTACACCTCGTCGACGACTTCGGCGACGCGGGCATCAGGACGATCCACCTTGTTGATCACGACCACCGCAGGAAGGTGGAGGGCGAGGGCTTTGGACAGCACGTAGCGGGTTTGGGGCATGGGACCTTCGGCCGCGTCCACCAAGAGAAGCACTCCGTCGACCAGGGCGAGGGCCCGCTCTACCTCTCCCCCGAAGTCGGAGTGACCCGGCGTGTCGACCAGGTTGATCTTGGTGCCCTTCCATTCGACGGCGGCCGCCTTGGCCAGGATGGTGATACCCCGCTCCCGTTCCTGATCACTGGAGTCCATGACGCGGTCGACGCGAGCCTCATGTGCCGAGAAGACACCGGTGGCGGCGAGCATGGCGTCGACCAGGGTCGTCTTGCCGTGGTCGACGTGCGCGATCAATGCGATGTTGCGGAAGGGGGCTCCGGGCATGGAAATACTGAGAGTACCGGTGGTCCGGACCATATCCGCTGCCGCCCTGGACGGTTCCCATCACCACCACGGATGGAGGAGGTGCGTCGAAGACCAGTTACGCACCTGCCCAAACGGGGTGAGCTCAGGGAGAGAACACCCGGATTTCGTGGAGTATCACCCATCCGTCCACGGCGACGGTCTCCACTCGAACGTATCTGACCGATTCAACCGGGTCGAACTCGATTGTCAGGACCTCTCCCTGCTGCGCATCCTTCGTCACCTCGCCCACCAGGGTGCCGGGCGAGGACTCATCGTCGCCGCGGACCCGGACCCGGTGTGTCTGGGGCCCGGGAGGTGAGACATGGCCGATGAGGATTTCGACACGCCCCACGGTCTGAGGTTCTTCGAGGTCGATCTCCACCCATTGCGGAGGGCCCTCGGCGGCGCTCCACCAGGTGCCGTCGCTGCCGTCGACCACCATGGCGGCACCGTATTCAGCGCTTTCTTCCGCCGATGCGATCACCGGACGCCCCAACGCCAGGTTGTCGCTTGCGTAGGGACCCACGTCACAAGGGTCGGGACGGACCAGCGGAGAGACTGCTGAAGCCACCACGGCGTCATTGGCGTCGGCGGTGTAGACCTCGTCGTCCTTGTCCGCTCCCCAGAACCAGAGCAGCCATCCACCAAAACCGAGGTCACAGGATGCTGCCTGCCAGCGGGCCATGGCCGCCGCCCCTCCGGAAGCGTCGGGATAGGCCTGTTCGAAGGCGCCGAACTCGCCGAGGAGCAGGGGGTAGCCGGGAGACTCGCCGGTGAGGCCGTAGGCATTGCCGATCGACTCCCAGGTTCCCCCAAACCCGGGGTAGGCGTGTAGGTCGATGAAGTCGAGAGTCGACTCCTCGAGGATCGCATCGGGCACCACCCACCGGTTGTCGGAAGCTGCTCTCCCCGCTCCGGGCTCCTCGGCGGAGAAGAATCCCATGGTGACGAGGGCGCCATCGTCGAGCCGGCGGATGGCGTCGCCAACCGTCGTGATGTAAGCCCTGAGGTTGCTGACGACCATCTCTGTGACTGCCGGGTCGTCGGACAGGTCGTAGCTGACGCCGTCGGCGCTGGTGACCGAGCCTTCGGACATCGAGATCGGAGCCACATCTCGCAACACGAACTGCTCATTGGCGAGCTCCCAGCCCAACACGTGATGGGTCGGCGCCCCCCTCTCCTGGACTCCTTCGATGAGATCGGTCCAATATTCGACGGCGATGGCATGACCCTCGCCGCTCAGGTACAGAGAGTTGCGATAGCCACCGAACGGCTCACAACAGGGCAGGCGATTGCTGTATCCCGGGTCTGGCACGTCGTTGCTGGTGGGCATGGCGACCAGCCCGTGACGCTCGAGGCGTGTCAGCAAGTCGGTCAGATCGTCGAGGTACTCGGACCGAATCCCCGATTCACTCGACGTGCACTCCATGCACATGTCGAGGAAGAAGCGGACGGTGTTGAAGCCGAGATCGGAGATCTCGTCCAACTGCGTCTCCATCCACGCCGGGTCGTAGTTCGAGAACAGGCGGTCACCACCACCACCCCCCAGCTTGAAAAGCAGGTTGACTCCAACCGGAGTGAACTGCTGCCCGGTTCGGGCATCGACGAATCGGTCGCCTGATATTCCGATCCATCGCGGCTGATCGTCCACATGCTCGGCCGTGGTCGTAGTGGCCTCGCTCGATGTGGTGGTGGTGTCCGGCGGTTGGGAGGTCGTCGGGGCGACGCCATCGGCAGTGCAAGCGGCGATTGCGCCCATCGTCAAGACCAACAAGAGGATCCGGTTGAGCACCGGGTGACGCTAGAACCACTGCCGGCGGCATGCCAGGCGGACCTCAGGGTTTCGTCAGACTGCCCCCGAGCTCACCACCGTCCAGGGACCGCGTATCAGGTTTGGCCGTCTCCCAATAGGACACCCAGCCGGGTTTGACGTCCTTCAGCAC
>JBAVPF010000365.1:0-15397 GCA_049692815.1 Acidimicrobiia bacterium | reverse complement strand
CTTTCGTGATGAGCCGCAAGATGATGCTCGAGATCAAGAGACTGGCAGAACAGGGCGCCTAGCCAACGGCAGCGTTCCCGACGGGCCAGTGTCGGCGATAGGTCGCCACGTGCCCCCGGCAGGACTCGAACCTGCGCACCCGGTTCCGGAGACCGGTGCTCTATCCCCTGAGCTACGGGGGCAACGGGACAATCCTACGCAGTGCAGGGGAGAACGCCTCGCCCGGTATCCTCGCGGGTCGGATTGACACATCCGCTCATCGTCGAACTGCTCGATCTCGGTCTCCCCGAAGGTGACTGGGCCCTCTTCGGCAGCGGTCCGCTTCTGGTTCGAGGCTGGATCGACGAGGTGGGGGATCTCGATGTCATCAGCCGGGGCCCCGCTTGGGACAAGGCCCGCCAACTGGGCCACCTCGGGATGGTCGCCGGCGGAATCGAGATAGCGGTCATCGGCTCGCATATCACCGTCGGCACCTCTTGGGCGTACGGCGATCCCGACGTCGGCAACCTGATCGACACCGCGGAGATGATCGACGGCGTCCCATGTGTCACCATCGACCACGTCGTGGCATACAAACGCATCGCCGACCGCCCCAAGGACCGGGCCCACCTGGCCGTGATCGAGGCCAACTCATGAAGTACCACTCGACGCGAGGTGACGCCGAGCCGGTCGATTTCACCGGCGCGCTGGTCACAGGTCTCGCTCCGGACGGCGGCCTGTTCGTGCCGGACACCATTCCAACCCTCCCGTCGGACTGGCGCGAATGGGATTACGTGACCGCGGTCTCCAACGTGCTTCAACTGCTCGGGGCCGACGACACCCGGTCGCTGGTCGAAGACGCAGCCTCCCGTTTCCACCATCCCGAGGTGGCGCCGATCGTTGAAGTGGGAGACAGGCTGGTGCTCGAACTGTTCTGGGGTCCGACGCTCTCCTTCAAGGACCACGCCCTCCAGGTGGTGGCCCGGCTGCTGGCCAGGAACGTCGAAGGAGGCGTGATCCTGGCCGCCACCAGTGGTGACACCGGGTCGGCGGCGATCGAGGCATGCCGGGGGAGTGAGCACCTGACGGTGGTCGTCCTCTTCCCCGACGGCCGCGTCAGCGACTTCCAGCGACGGCAGATGACCACGGTCACCGACGGCAACGTCCATGCGGTGGCGGTGAGAGGCACGTTCGACGACTGCCAGCGCATGGTCAAAGACGCCTTCGCTTCACATCCCGACCTCCTGGCCGTCAACTCGATCAACTTCGCCCGGATAGCCGTCCAGGCCGGCTTCCACGTCCATGCCGGAGCCAGGCTCGATGGGCCCTACGACGTCGTCGTTCCCACCGGGAACTTCGGCCACGTCTACTCCTGCTGGCTGGCGAAGCAGATGGGTGTTCCCATCGAGACGATCACCATCGCCAACAACGCCAACCACGGCTTGAGCGACCTGGTCAACACCGGTGTCATGACTCATGGCGAGGTGGTGCCCACACTGGCACCGTCGATGGACATCCAGGTTCCGTCGAACCTGGAGCGGTTCACCGCCGACCCGACCACAGAGTTCGAAGCCGGTTGGTCTGACGACGCTCAGATCCGCGCCACCATCGAGGAGGTCGAATCGGCTCATGGCTATCGCATCGACCCCCACACCGCCACTGCATGGCGGGTGGGAGCGGCGACCAAGACAACCCGGCCCCAGCTGGTCGTCTCCACCGCACACCCGTCCAAGTTCGACGACGAAGTGCCGGCTCCAGAATGGTTCCCAAGCCTGGATGAGTTGGAGGAACGCGTGGTCACCATCGGGCCAAAGACTTCAGAGCTCGAGCCACTGCTCCGATAAGCAGTCAAGACGCCTGCTTTGCGCAGCCGGCGCGAGCGGCTACGATGAAGGACGGCTGCCACCCGACGTGACAGCTCTCCCGCCACCCACCCAGGGGTCAACCTGTGTGAATGTCCCCGTCTGACGTGGCGGACATCCCCGATCCGACCATCCCATCTTGGGACAGATCACTAAGGATCCAATGACGACACGAGCTCAACTCCAGGGCAAATCAATCGACGAACTGCGTGAGGTCGCGTCAGCGGCCGGCATCGACACCGAAGGGCTCCAGAAGTCCAAGCTCATCGCGGCACTCATGGACGCCGGTGAAGTGGCCGAAGCCAAGCCGACCGAAGAGGTCGAGCTGCCCAAGGCGACACCCCGGGCCGAGAAGCCCGACAAGGGCTCCGACGACGAGTCGGGCAGGGACGACCGCGGTGGCCAGGGCCGTCAGCGCAACCGGCGACGGCGTGACGACGAGCGCATCCCCGAGAGCGAGCTCGAGGTGCGGGAAGGCATCCTCGACATCCTCCCTGAGGGCTACGGCTTCCTCCGTGTCACCGGGTACAAGTCGGGTGAGAAGGACGTCTACGTCTCGGCCAACCAGGTCCGCAAGTTCCGTCTTCGCAAGGGTGACATCGTCTCCGGGCCGATCCGCCCGCCCCGCTCCAAGGAGAAGTTCCCCGCCGTCGTGCGCATCGCCGCCGTCAACGGCATGGACCCCGACGACGCGATGCAGCGTCCCAAGTTCGAGAGCCTGACCCCGCTCTTCCCCGATCAGCGGTTGCGGCTCGAGGTCGAGGGCAAGTCGAACAACATCCTCACCCGGATCATCGATCTCATCGCGCCCATCGGGAAGGGCCAGCGTGGCCTGATTGTCTCCCCGCCCAAGGCCGGCAAGACCACGGTGCTGCAGGAGATCGCCCAGTCGATCACCTCCAACAACCCCGAGTGCTATCTCATGGTCGTGCTGGTCGACGAGCGCCCCGAAGAGGTCACCGACATGCAGAGGTCGGTGAAAGGCGAGGTCATCTACTCGACGTTCGATCGCCCGGCCGAGGAACACACCCAGGTCTCCGAGCTCGCCATCGAGCGGGCCAAGCGCCTGGTCGAGATGGGCACCGATGTCGTCATCGTGCTCGACTCGATCACCCGTCTCGCCCGCGCCCACAACCTGGCGACGCCGGCATCCGGCCGCATCCTCTCCGGTGGTGTCGACTCCCAGGCCCTCTACCCGCCGAAGCGGTTCTTCGGTGCCGCCCGAAACATCGAAGAGGGCGGGTCGTTGACCATCATGGCCACGGCTCTGGTGGAAACCGGCTCCAAGATGGACGAGGTGATCTTCGAGGAGTTCAAGGGGACCGGCAACATGGAGCTGCGGCTCGATCGCAAGCTGGCCGACAAGCGGATCTACCCTGCAGTCGACATCGAGGCTTCGGGAACACGGAAGGAAGAGCTGTTGTTCGACCGGACGGAGCTGACCCAGGTGTGGAAGCTCCGCAGAGTGCTTCTCGCCCTCGAGCCCGGAGCTGCCCTCGAGCTCCTCATCGACCGCCTGAAGACGACCAAGTCCAATGCCGAGTTCCTCGCCGAGGTGGCGAAGAGCAGCGGCTGAACAGCCTTCGCGATAGGGAGAGCGCCTTGCAGACCGAGATCCACCCCAATTACGACGTCACCACGGTGACCTGCTCGTGTGGGAACACCTTCCAGACACGGAGCACGAAGCCCGGCGACATGCACATCGAGCTGTGCAACGAGTGTCACCCCTTCTTCACCGGGAAGCAGAAGGTGGTCGATGCCGGCGGCCGCGTCGAGCGGTTCCAGAAGCGCTATGGCAAGACCACATTCACCAAAGCCGGGGACGCCCAGGCCGAGGACGGGGACGCTGACTCAGAGTGAGCCTTCTGCTCACCAGGGGGCAGCACGCATAGATCCCGCCAAAACGGTCGGCGGGCAGGCAGTCATCGAAGGCGTCATGATGCGCGCCCCGGGAGCCTGGTCGGTCGCGGTGCGCCAGCCCGACGGAGGCATCACCGCTCGACGCAGTGAGCTGGGGCGGTTGTCCGAGCGCAACCGGTGGGCCCGGGTCCCGTTCGTCAGAGGCATCTTCGTCCTCGTCGAGTCGCTCACCCTAGGTTTCAAGGCCCTGTCCTGGTCGGCGCAGGTGGCGACCGAGGAAGAGGAGAAGCCGCTGTCCAAGGCTCAGATAGGGCTGACGATGACGTTGGCCTTCGCCTTCTTCGCCGGCGTCTTCATCATCCTCCCCGCGTTGGCCGCCGACGCGGTGTCGGAAGACTCCGACTTCGTGTTCAGCATGGTGGAGGGAGTCATCCGCCTCGTCCTCTTCGTTGGCTACATATGGCTCATTGGCCGTTCGGCCGAGATCGCACGGGTCTTCGAGTATCACGGTGCCGAGCACATGTCGATCCACGCCTACGAGGCGGGCGAGCCCCTATCGGTCGAGTCCGTAGCCCGGTTCGACCCGGAGCACCCCCGGTGTGGGACCAGCTTCCTTCTCATCGTCATCCTGGGTTCGATCATCCTCTTCACGTTTCTCGGCCAGCCCGGCATCGTCTTCCTGGTGATCTCGCGATTGGTTGGGATCCCGGTGATCGCAGGTCTCGCCTATGAACTGCTGCGCTGGTCGGGAACGCGACCCGACGGGCGTCTCGCCGCCATCCTCGCTCGGCCCGGCATCTGGTTGCAGAAGCTGACAACGGCAGTGCCGGCTCCGGACCAGATCGAGGTGGCAATATCGAGTCTCGTGGTCGCTCTCGACGACGATCAGCTGGCGGACGTGTCCTCGCGTGGCGGTCTGCCTGCCATGGCCATCCAGGTCAGGGAGTCCGCCATGGGCGAGGAGCTGTGATGGACGACCTGCTCAGCGATCAGCTCGCCGAGATCGAGAAGGTCTTCGAAGAGACTGAGGCGTCCCTGGCCGACCCCGAGGTCCTCTCCGACCCATCACAGCTCGCCGAGCTCGGTAAGCGTCATTCCGATCTCAAGGACGTAGTCGCCGATATCCGCCGCTGGCGTCAGGCGCAGATTGACTTGAGCGAAGCCCGTGAGATGGCCGACGACCCGGACATGGCGCAAATGGCCCGTGAGTTGGAAGCCGAGATCCCCAAGTTGGAGGCCGGCATCAAACGAGCCCTCGTCCCCAAGGATCCCAACGACTCGAAGGACGTGATCCTCGAGATTCGATCCGGGGTTGGTGGAGACGAGGCGTCCATATGGGCCGGTGACCTGTTCCGCATGTACCAGAAGTACACCGAGCGGCTCGGCTATCACACCGAGGTGATGGAGGCGTCGGAGTCGGAGACGGGCGGGTTCGACAAGGTGACCGCATCCGTGAAGGGTCGTGGCGCCTATTCCAAGCTCAAGTACGAGGGTGGGGTCCACCGGGTGCAACGGGTGCCCAAGACCGAATCGCAGGGGCGGGTGCACACATCCACAGCCACCGTCGCCGTGCTCCCCGAGGCCGAAGAGGTCGACATCGAGATCGACCCGAACGACGTGAGGGTCGACGTATACCGGTCCACGGGACCGGGGGGGCAATCGGTCAACACCACCGATTCGGCGGTCCGGCTCACCCATGAGCCGACGGGCATCGTCGTGTCGATGCAGGACGAGAAGAGCCAGTTGCAGAACAAGGAGAAGGCCTGGCGCGTGTTGCGGTCCCGTCTTCTCCAGATGGAGCAGGAGAAGGCCGCCGCCGAGCTGGCAGGGGCCAGGAAGAGCCAGGTGGGCACGGGCGGCAGGTCGGAGAAGATCCGCACCTACAACTACAAGGACAATCGGGTCACCGACCATCGCATCGGGCTGACCATCAAACGTCTCGACTCGGTCCTCGAGGGAAACCTCGACGATTTCATCGACGCCTTGGCCGCCGCCGAGCAAGCAGAGAAGCTCGCCGAGGCCTGACACCCATCGCATATCTGGCAGACTGATCGGCGCCTCATGCAGCAGATCCCCCCACATGAGCTGAGTCGCCTCGAGGCGATCGCAGGTCCTAGCAAGCCGCTCGAAGAGCTGGTGGCCCGTCGTCTCGGCGGCGAGCCCCTCCAGTACATCGAGGGCAGCGCCGCTTTCGGGCCGCTTGATCTGCTCGTGGACGAGCGGGTCATGGTCCCCCGTCCGGAGACCGAGGGCTTGTTCGAGATCGCGTCCCGAATGGTGCGCAACCCTGAGGTCGTCGTCGACCTTTGCACCGGGTCGGGCGCGTTGGCTCTCGCCCTGAAAAGAGAGTTCCCGTCCGCGGCAGTGTTCGCCACCGACATCTCCGAGGATGCAATAGACGTGGCGGCGGCCAACAAGCGCCGCAACAACCTCGACGTCTATCTCGCCGTGGGCGATCTCTTCGACCCCCTCCCGGCGGCATTGTTGGGTGAGGTGGACCTGTTGGTCGCCAATCCCCCCTATGTCTCAGAAGAGGAGGCGGCCCATCTCCCCGAGGATGTCCTTCGTGAGCCCAGGTTGGCATTGGTGGCGGGCCCCACCGGTCTCGAGGTGATCGAGGCCATCGGGGCGGGGGCATCCGCGTGGCTTCGCCCCGGCGGGGTGATGGTCTGCGAAATCGGGGAGACTCAGGGAGCGGCGGCAGCGCGGTGTTTCTACGGTCTGCCCACGGTGGTGCGAAAAGACCTCTCCGGTCGAGATCGCTACGTGGTCGCCGTCAAGCCGTGATAGAAGCCGCGGCCGCGGCCATCAGCCGCGGTGAGGTTGTCGGGCTGCCCACCGACACCGTCTATGGGATCGGTGTCGACCCACTGAACCCGGACGCGGTGGAGAGGCTGTTCGACTTGAAGGGACGGCCCCCTGACAGACCGGTTGGCGTGCTGGCGTCTTCATACGAGCAGGCCGCCTCGATAGCCCTCCTCGAGGGGGAGGCCGCAGAGCTGGCGGCCGGGCACTGGCCTGGCCCGCTGACGGTCGTGGTGACGCCGAAGATCATCATGGCGGAGTGGGTCGGCGACCGGCAGCTCCGCACACTCGGGATCCGGGTGCCCGACCACCCGGTCGCGCTGGAGTTGCTCTCCGTGACCGGGCCCTTGGCAGTGACTTCCGCCAACCACACCGGTGGCCAGGAGACCATGAGTGACGAAGAGGCTCGTGCCCTCTTCGGCGATTCTGTGTCGGTCTACCTGTCCGGTACCGCACCCGGCGGCCAGGCGTCGACGGTCGTCGACTGCACGGGACCAAACCTCGTCGTGCTCAGGAAGGGGCCGGTGGAGATCTGAGGGTTTACCCTCGCGATCATGATCTCCATGGACTCGCTCGACCAGGTCGACCCGGCGATCGCCGGGCTGATCCGCAAAGACCTGGAACGGCAAAACACCCATATCCATCTCATCGCCTCAGAGAACTTCGCCTCTCCGGCGGTGATGGCCGCTTCCGGCTCGGTCTTCACCAACAAGTATGCCGAGGGTTACCCCGGCCGCCGCTACTACGAAGGTTGCCAGGTGGTCGACGAGATGGAGCAGCTCGCGATCGATCGGGCCAAGGAGTTGTTCGGCGCCGAGTTTGCCAACGTGCAACCGCACTCCGGGGCCCAGGCGAACATGGGAGCATATTTCTCGCTGCTCCAACCGGGTGACACCGTCCTCGGGATGCGGCTCGACCAGGGAGGGCATCTGACCCACGGCTCGCCGGTCAACTTCTCCGGTCTCTACTACGACTTCGTCGCCTACGGGGTGGATGCCGAGTCCGAGGTGATCGACATGGAGGAGGTGGCGAAGCTCGCCCACGAGCACGAGCCGAAGATCCTCCTGGCCGGTTATTCGGCTTATTCCCGCACACTCGACTACGAGGCTTTCCGCACCATCGCCGATGAGGTGGGTGCGATCTTCATGGTCGACGCAGCCCATTTCATCGGGCTCGTCGCCGGGAAGTCGCATCCCTCACCGGTCCCACATGCCGACATCGTCACCGGGACCACACACAAAGCGCTACGGGGCCCCCGAGGAGGGATCATCCTTGCCACCGAGGAGTACGGGCAGGCGATCAACAAGTCGGTGTTCCCCAACGTGCAGGGCGGTCCGATCGAGTCACAGGTGGCCGCCAAGGCGGTCTGCTTCCACGAGGCGATGCAGCCCGGGTTCGGCGAGTACACCGACCAGATCGTGGCCAACGCGGCGGTCATGGCCGTCCAGACCCAAGACGAGGGTGTGAGGGTCGTCTCCGGAGGGACCGACAACCATCTGTATCTCGTCGACCTTCGCTCCATCGACGAAGAGCTGACCGGGAAGGACGCGGCCAAGCTCCTCGACGGAATCGGCATCACCCTCAACTTCAACACCATCCCCTACGACCCGCGGCCTCCCTTCCGGGCGTCGGGGCTCCGGATCGGCACCCCGGCGATGACCACCCAGGGAATGAAGGAGCCACAAGCCGCGGAGGTAGCCTCGCTGATCTGTCGCGCCTTGAAGGAGCGGGACGACGAGGCCGCCCTCACCGAAGTGGCCGGGCGGGTGGCCGAGCTGGCCTCCGAGTTCTCTCCCTACCCTCACGACTTCTCAGGTCACGTCTAGGCCAGCAAGCCGATGACACCGGCGAGGGAAGGGACCGTGGTGGCCCCGTAATCGGCGTTCACGTCGAAAGGGTCCATGAGGAGCGGCCGTAGACCGGCTCCTTCCGCAGCGACCACATCGAAACCCGGGGTGTCGCCGACGTACCAAACGTCATTCGGGGGGAGATCGAGGACTTCCAACGCGTAATCGAAGATCCCGGGGTCAGGCTTCTCGACACCGACTGCTCCCGAGTCGATCACACAGCGAACTTCGATGCCGACCCCGGGACCGACCTGGAGAACCCCCATTCTCCGAAGCCGCTCCTCGATCGTGCCATCTGAGTTGGAGACGATGCCGATCGGGATGCCGGTGGCGACGAGCCGGCTCAGGCCCTCTTTGGAGCCTTCTATGAGGTGAGACCACAACCCTCCGATGACGTAGGCGTCGCGAAGGTGCTCGACAGCCTCTGCCACCAATGCCGCCGGAACACCGACCGCCCCGGCGTATGTCTTCAGATATGCGTCCCAGTACGGCGTCATGGCCTCCGCGTCGTCGAGGTCCATGGGGAACGCTCTCACCGACAGATAGTGAGCCCGGTCGATCATGTCATCCTCGAGGACGTCATGGCCGATCCCGCGGAGAGCGGCCCGGATCTGGGCGTGTGAGGGGAGGAGGAAGACTCCACCGACATCGAGAAGGATTGCTGAGGGCTGACCCGACATGCACCCGACGCTAGAAGGAAAGCTAGAGGTTGAGGGCGCGGGCGAGGAAGGCGGCCATGGCGCCCCTGGTGACGTAGTCGTCGGGGCAGAAGCGGTCGTTGGCGGGTGGGTTGCATCCTCTGGTGATGCCTGCTGCGGCGACTCTGAGGATGTCGGCTTCGAATATGGAGCCGGTGGTGTCGTTGAAGTCGGCGTTTCCGGTGTTGGTGAGGTTGAGGGCGCGGGCGAGGAAGGCGGCCATGGCGCCTCTGGTGACGTAGTCGTCGGGGCAGAAGCGGTCGTTGGCGGGTGGGTTGCATCCTCTGGTGATGTCGGCTGCCGCCACCAACTCGATGTCGTTTTGGAAGATCGAGTAGTCGTCGTCGCAGAAGGTCCCTTCACAATCGGGGGAATAGGAGCTCGAGTAGAAAAAGAGCTCTGTCACCCACCATCCGCTGCCGTCGCCGAACGCTCCCAGCGCGGCGAAGCGGAAAGACGGGTTGAGGATGTTCGCCCTGTGCCCGGAGGAGTTCATCAGCATGGTGTGGACCTGGTTGCATGCCGAGTCGGCGGTGTTCGACGTCCAGGCGATGTTCTCGCCCCAAGTCGTCGTCCCACCGGGGAGGATGGGGTTTCGCTCCGGGGAAGTCATGTGCCGGAACGTGTTGTGACGCATCCACTCCGACCAGTCACGAACCTGCGGGTTGAGGTCGGTGGCCATAGTCAGTGCCGGTGCTCCCGCGCTCGCCCGTGAGGAGTTGATCTTGGTTAGGAGGCAGTTCTCGAACTCGTTGGAGGTCATCGCCGCCCGGGCGGGTTGCGGCACGGTCGCGAGAAGGAGTGCCAGCAGTGTCAGCCCGACTATCAGCAGACGGGCCGCCGGTGTCATTCGAAACGTCGCTCGGTCCATTCCTCGCTCGGTGCGCCCAACCGAGCCTCTCCGTGAGTTCTTCGGCACTATCCGTGGTTGCTTGAGCACTAACAGTGGCCTTGCCCGATGAACGGGGAATCCAAACCAGGCCGTCGTGAGTCGCCCGGCATCGTGGGCTTCGGTTGGTCGAGCTTTTTGCTAGGTTCGGATTGGTCTTCATCCCAATGCGCCAATAGACTTTGTGAAATCCTTCACAAAGCCAAGACGTGAGAGAACAAACCCCTCGTCAACAGGTCCACAACGCAGTCAGCGAAGGCTGGGTGCAGGGTGGGTCGTTCGCCAGCTCGGTCCTCGCCGGTGCGCTGCTCGGCTATCTGGCCGACCGGTGGCTGGGGACCGCGCCATGGCTCGTCGTGATCGGGATCGTCCTTGGCTCATACTCCGGTTTCATGAGGATGTGGCACTACTCGAAGCGGATCGAAGAGGAGATTCGTGACCGTCGATAGGGAAACGGCCCCGGTGGAGAGGATCATGGCGATGCACACGGTCGCCCGTGTCATCTACGTTGCGCCGCCCCTCGTGATCGTGTTCGCCCTGCTCGGCGGTTGGAGAGGGGCGTGGAGCGCAGCTCTCGGAGTTGGCGTCGTCGTGGCCAACTTCATCCTGGCGGGGGCGATCCTCTCGATTTCGGCAAGGATCAGCCTTCAGGCTTATCATGCCGCCGCCCTGTTCGGGTTCGTGCTTCGTTTGGGCCTGTTCGTCGGGGCTGTAGCTCTCATCGCGGTGCTGGTCGACGTCGACCGGCCCGCCTTCGGCATCAGCGCCGTGGTGAGCTATTTGACGCTGCTCGTGCTCGAGGCCGTGGCGGTGTCGAGAGGCGAAGAAAGGGAACTCACGTGGACCAAATGATCCTGGCGAGTGAGTGCGACGTCGCCAACGTCGTGATCTGCGCCCCCGCCAACATCAATGAGCTGTTCGAGTTCGATCCCTGGTTCACCATCGGCAGCTTCGAATTCACCCGGACCAGCTTCCTCATCTTTCTCGCCGCGGCAATCGCCATCGGTCTCCTCTATTTCGGTCTCCGCAAGAAGAGCCTCGTCCCCTCCAAGTTCGAGACCGCCATCGAATCGCTCGTCGAGTTCGTGAGGGACGGGATCGGACGGGATGTGATAGGACCCGAAGGTGGCAAGTACGTGCCCTACCTGTTGGCCCTCTTCACGTTCCTGCTCGTGGGCAACCTCTTCGAGATCACACCCTTCATCAACTTCCCCATCGCGTCGCGGATGGCGATTCCCGCCTTCCTGTCCCTGGTCACCTATGTGGTCTTCGTGATCATCGGTTTCGGGAAGAACAAGTTTCGCTTCCTCCTCGACACGATATGGCCACGACACGTCCCCATAGGGTTGCGCTGGCTGGTGGGGATCATCGAGCTGTTCTCCATCTTCGTCCTTCGCCCGCTCACCCTCGCCGTCCGGTTGTTCGCCAACATGCTGGCCGGGCATCTGATGCTCACCCTCCTGCTCGGATCGGGTGTCATCTTCATCGCCGCCTTCGGTGACGTGGGTCTGAAGAGCCTGGTCGGCATCCCCTGGTTCGTCCTCGGTCTCGGAATCTTCCTCTTCGAGATCGTGGTGGCCGTGCTTCAGGCATACATCTTCACGTTGCTATCTGCGGTGTACATCCAGTCGTCAATCGAGTTCGAGCACTAAGGAGAGAGAATGCAAGGCAATATCGAGCTGCTCAGAGGGGCAGCCGCACTGATCGGATACGGTCTGGCCGCCATCGGGCCCGGCATCGGGATCGGCATCGTGGTGGGCAACGCCATCACCGCGATGGCCCGTCAGCCGGAGATGGCCGGGACGGTGAGGACGACGATGTTCCTGGGCATCGCATTCACCGAAGCACTGGCCCTGATCGGCTTCGTTCTCTTCTTCATCGCCTGAGGGAGTTGCGCAGATGCAGTTTCTGACCGCGATGGCGGTCCTGGCACAGGAAGGCGAGGGAACCAGCAACACGTCACTCGTGCTGCCCGAGCCCTCCGAGCTGATCGCAGGGATCATCGCGTTCTCCATCGTCTTCTTCTTCGTGTGGAGATGGGCCATGCCGACCATCACCGCCACGCTGGAGAAGCGCCGCCAGGCGATCACCGGACAGATGGAGGAAGCCGAGAAGGCGAAGCGGGAGGCCGAGAGCCTTCTCTCCGACTATCGAGCCCAGCTCGCCGAGGCCAAGACCGAGGGCAGCCGTCTCATTGAGGAGGCCCGCCAGTCCGCCGACCAGATGAAGGCCGACATAGTCGCCAAGGCCGAACAGGATGCCGAGGGCATCCGGGCCAAGGCTCGCGAAGAGGCGTCCGGCGAGATGTCGCGCGCCCTCGCCGACGCCAAGTCACAGGTGGGTGATATCTCTGTCGAGCTCGCCGGCAAGATCGTGGGTGAGTCGCTCGACGCCAACGCCCACAAGGCTCTCATCGATCGCTACCTGGCCGACCTAGAGAAGATCTGATGGCCGACCAGCGCATCCAAGGCTACGCCCGGGGCATCTTCGAGATGGCCAAGGGCGAGGGCTCCCTCGAACGTGTCGAGAGTGAGCTGCTGGCCGTTGCGCACGCCATCGAATCATCCGGCGACCTGCGCTCGAGTCTCACCGACCCGCGGCTTCCCGTGGACAAGAAGCAGGCGATCGTGGACGAGCTCATAGGAGGCAGGGCTTCCTCGATGACTGTCGCCGCCGTGCACATGATCGTGACCCAGGGCCGCGCCGCCGATCTCCCCGAGATCGCCATGGGCGTCGCCGAAGTGGCAGCCGAGTCGCGTGACAAGGCAGTGGCAGAGGTCCGCTCGGCGGTCCCTCTCGACTCCGAGACCGTTGCCCGCCTCACCACGTCGCTCAACCGCGCCACCGGCAAGCAGGTGGAGGTCAAAGTCGTCGTGGACCCGTCCGTGATAGGGGGAATCGTCTCCCGCGTAGGTGACACCGTGATCGACGGATCGATCGCCCGTCGTTTCGATCAGGTCAAGCACGTCGTCAAGACCCGTTAGGAGATCCATGTCCGACCTCACCATCACCGCCGATCAGATCACAGACTCGATCCGGTCCCAGCTCGAGGGCTGGTCGCCGGACACCTCCAAGGAGACGGTCGGTTACGTTACTTCGATCGCCGATGGCGTCGCCCGCGTCGAAGGTCTCCCCAGCGTGATGTCATCCGAGCTACTCGAGTTCCCCGGTGGGCTCGTCGGCGTGGCTCTCAACATCGACGAGACCGACATCGGCGTCGTCTTCCTCGGTGACTACCACCACATCGAGGAAGGCCACGCGGTGAAGCAAACCGGCACCGTGTTGTCGGTTCCCGTCGGTGATGCCCTGCTGGGGCGTGTCGTCGACCCGCTGGGCAACCCCATCGACGGCAAAGGCCCGATCAAAACGACGGAGCGTCGTCTTCTCGAAACCCAGGCACCCTCGGTGGTGCAGCGCCAACCCGTGTTCGAGCCATTGCAGACCGGCATCAAGACCATCGACTCGATGACCCCGATCGGCCGCGGGCAACGTCAGCTCATCATCGGTGACCGCCAGACCGGCAAGACGGCACTGCTGGTGGACACGATCATCAACCAGAAGCAGTACTGGGGGACCGAGAAGGCCGTCAAGTGCATCTATGTGGCCATCGGCCAGAAGGCATCCACCGTGGCCGAGGTGGTCGCCACCCTCGCGCAGCACGGAGCCATGGAGTACACCGTCGTGGTCAACGCCGCCGCCTCGGACGCCCCGGCCCTCCAGATGTACGCCCCGTATGCAGGCTCGGCGATCGGCCAGCACTGGATGTACAACGGGGAGCACGCCCTCGTCATGTATGACGACCTGTCCAAGCAGGCCGTCGCCTATCGCGAGATCTCTCTCCTCCTGCGACGCCCTCCAGGCCGCGAGGCATACCCCGGCGACGTCTTCTATCTGCACAGCCGGCTGCTGGAGCGGTGCGCCAAGCTGTCCGACGAGCTGGGTGGCGGATCCCTCACCGGTCTCCCTGTCATCGAGACCAAGGCCGACGACATCTCGGCGTACATCCCCACCAACGTGATCTCCATCACCGACGGGCAATGCTTCCTGAAGACCGACCTGTTCTTCCAGGGTGTCCGTCCCGCCGTCGACGCCGGTCAGTCGGTGTCCCGTGTCGGAGGAAACGCGCAGATCAACGCCATGAAGAAGATCGCCGGCCCGCTTCGCCTCAACCTCGCTCAGTTCCGCGAGCTGGCCGCTTTCGCCGAGTTCGGCTCCGAGTTGGACGCGGCATCACTGGCACAGCTGGAGCGCGGGCGCCGGGTCGTCGAGATCCTCAAGCAGCCCCAATTCGCACCGGTCCCGGTCGAGGAGCAGGTCCTCGCCCTCTACGCGGTGACAGAGGGCCATATGGACGATGTGGCCGTCGCCGACATCCGGCGGTTCGAGTCGGGGCTCCGGGAGTTCTTCAGGACACGACAGAGCCACGTCCTCGCCTCGATCACCGAAACCGGGAAGCTCCCCGAGGGCGACGAGCTCGCTGACGGCATCGTGGCCTTCAAAGAGGCCTTCGAGGGCTCCGAGACCGAGGAGTAGACACTGGCCAGCGCCGCACTCCGTGACACCAGGCGTCGCATTCGCAGCGTCGAGGCGACGAAGAAGATCACCCGCGCCATGGAGCTGATCGCGGCCAGCCGGATCCCGAAGGCCACCGCCAGGGTCACGGCCTCCAAGCCCTACACGGCGAAACTCATCGAGGTCATCGAGAACGTGGGCGGCGCCGGCTCCGACGTCCGCCATCGTCTTCTGGAGAGGCGTGAGCTGTCGACGGTGGGTGTCCTCGTCGTTTCCTCCGACCGGGGCATGGCGGGTGCCTACGCGTCAAACATCATTCGTCTCGCCGAGCAGCGGATCGCCGCCCTGGAGAAGGGAGGCGCCGATGTTCTGATCTATGCGGTCGGCAAGAAGGCGCAGTCGTACTTCCGCTATCGCGGCTATCGGATAGAGCAGGCGTACCTGGGGGTCACGGACACGCCGGGTTACAACAACGCCCGTGCCATCGCCAACGCCGTGATGGAGGCCTACGCCACCGGTCGCATCGACGCCCTGGAGGCCTTCTACACGAGGTTCAACTCGGCGATGACACAGACCCCGATCAGCATCGAGGTGCTGCCGATCACCCCGCCTGAGGCAGAGAAGGGCGAGGGCCCGGCCGTTTCGTACGAGTTCGAGCCCTCACCGGGGGAGATCCTAAATCGTCTGCTGCCCCGCTACGTCGAGGCCATCATCTTCAGCATGCTGCTGGAAGCCTCGGCCTCGGAGCACAGTGCGCGGAGACGGGCCATGAAGGCCGCCACCGACAATGCCGAAGAGCTGATCAAGAGTCTGACGATTGCGGCCAACCGTGCCCGTCAGGCGGAGATAACCACCGCCATCACCGAGATCGTCGGCGGTGCCGAGGCGTTGGTGGATTCCAAGAAATGACGGTCCCAAACCGTTCTGTGAACGCTGGATACGCGT
>JBAVPF010000364.1:0-4264 GCA_049692815.1 Acidimicrobiia bacterium | reverse complement strand
CACTGGAGGATCTCCCAGAGATCGGCCTCGACGGTCTCGAACGCTCGAGTGGCGGTTTCCTTTCTCGACATGTTCGCACGGTAACCGCGGCGGCGAAACGGAAACAGTCGCTGACCTGGGGGAGGGGGGTCCAGCGACCTATTCCGGCCGAAGGGGGTGATTCCGATAACAACTACATGGGAATAGTGGCGCCGGAGGGCACCACGACTCGTCGGCGGACAATGATCCTCGCGATCGGTGCCGCCGTCGTCGTGTTGGTCCTCGTTGCCGGGTTGGCCTTCGTCAATTCAACGAGTGTGTCCAGAGTGACACAGAACGCGCGCGCCCTCCATTGGACCAACGCCACCCTGGGGACATCGGCGCTGACCAGAGCGGGCCTGGCCCAGGCGGTCACCTTTGCCGAACTGGAGGGAACCGGCGCGGTCACCGAGGCCGACCTGGCATTCGCCATGGATCAAGTGCAGGCGTCGCAGTCGGACCTCGAGACCTTGTTTGCCATGGGCGAGTCTCATGACGCCTATGCCTCGCTCGCCCGATATGTCGAATCGGTCGGAGAGGCGGTCGACAGCCTCGAATCGGGTGACGTCACCGCCGCCAAGGATCTCGCCAAGAACGACGTCGAGGAATCCTACGTGGACCTGGCCAATTCCCTGTCTGCCGAACAGGCAGGGATCCAGGCGGCCATCGAAGACAACAACCGGGCCGGCAACTCACTCAACAGCTGGGTGCTGTTCATCCTCACTCTCCTGGTTCCGGGCTCGGCCGTCGCCGTCTACTTCATCATCGCCAGACGCCAGGTGAAGGCCCTGCGTCAGCGGACCGAGCTCGAGATCGAGGCGGAGAGGACCATCAGCAGGGCCAAGGACTCTTTCATCGCCGGCCTGTCCCACGAGTTGCGCACCCCGCTCACCTCCATATACGGGTTCGCAGAGGTGCTCACCGACGGTGAGGTCCAGGGGCCCGAGGCGACACGTGAGACGGCGCAGATAATCGCCAACGAGGCGGCGGAGATGACACGCATGGTGGACGACCTGCTGGCGGCTTCCCGTTTGGAGAGCACCGGGATCGAGGTCGAGATTTCGAGCACCCGCCTGGTCGACGTCATCGAGTCGGCTATCACTCCGTTCGAGAGAGCCGGGCTCGAGATCAGACGGGAGCCCAGTCACGTCGTGGTGAACACGGACGCGGCGAGGCTCCGCCATGTCCTGGTCAACCTGCTCTCCAACGCGGCCCGGCACGGCGGCCCGGTGGTGTCAGTCGAGGTGACGACAGCCGATGAGTCCGTCGATATCGAGGTCTGTGACAACGGTCCCGGGGTCCCCGAGGACCGGGTGCCCCACCTCTTCGATCGATTCATTCACGACGGGTCGGCGCCACTTCTCACCGGGAGCATCGGTCTGGGGCTGGCAGTGGCCTCGCGGCTGACCGACTTGATCGGCGGGAAGCTCCAATACCAGCGGTTCGCCGGCAAGAGCTACTTCACGGTGACACTCCCTCTGGCCGAGGTCGACGTGAGCGACGCCGAGAGCGACGAGCCCTCCATCGCCTCGATCATCAGAGCGATGTCGGCATGAGACGGTTGGCGGGCATCCTCGTGATGACTCTGTTGCTTGTCGTCCCGGCCGTCACGGTGGCGGGCCAGACGGGCAACTACCAGGACAGGTTCTCGGCGGTCGCGTACAACGGCAGCGACGGCTCGTTCGACTTTCCCGAGCCATGGGAGGAGTTTGGTGACGACGGCGGCGTGGAATCGGGGAAGGTGCATATCGGCGCTGAGAACTGTTCCGGCAGCAAGTGCCTACATATGGAGGGCGGAGGCCTGTTGTCGACAGAATTCGGGATCGAGAGGTGGGCCGATACGACCGTGTTCAACTCTCTTCAGCTGAAATACGACATTCGCGTCGACCCATCTCTGCTGGACAGGGCCCAACTCAGGGTTCAAGTCTGGAACGGCAGCGTCTGGACCACAATCCGCTCCTACTCGCTGGCGACGTCGCTGGACCGGAGCGAGAGCATCTCGATCAACAGCTACATATGTGAGGCATTCGCCCTTCGTTTCGTGGTGCCGGCCTCTCTCACGTTCAATGGGGCCGTCACCATCGACGATGTCCAACTCACCGGCGCCCTGGCGTCGACCACGACGACTACTACGTCGACATCGTCAACCACGACCTCGTCGGCACCGACGACCACCAGCACTTCGACGACCACCACCACCACCACGAGCCCGACCACGACCACCACGAGCCCGACCACGACGACGACCGAGCCGACCACGACGAGCACCGAGCCTCATCGGACGACGACTACCACTCGTGCTCCCACGACGACATCCACCGTCGTGACCACGACATCGACCAACCCGACATCTACCACCACAACCCTGGCCGCGATCGCCGTGGGTGAGGACACCACACCGGGCCCGCCCGAATACGAGGCAGGGATTCATGACATGGGTGAGGGCAAAGGGCTGATGTACGACATCCACGAGGGCATGAACGGTGATCTGAGCGGGCTCGACGACGTCGAAGTCCTCTCGGCCTCGGTGACGGCAGACTTCTCCCTGGCGGTCGAGGCGTTCAAGTCGACGAAGGTCTGGCTGGCCGCGCTCAGCCTGATGATCGCAGCCGCCCTGGTCAGCGGTATGGACCATCGAAGGCGGGTCAGAGGCGAATTCGCAGCGCTGTCAGCGGGCCAGCCGGTCGTGTAGTGGTGAGCGGAACCTCGGCTTGATCGTGACGTCGCCGAGCCAGCCTCGCAGGTCGGCTATGCGCTCCACGATGGCGTTCACGATGTCGCGGCCCACCTCCTCCACGAGCTCGTAGACCACCTCACCATCTGCTCTTTGGGCCCAGCCACCGACGATGCGCCCGTCGGCCCAGATCGTGGGCCCGGCGTTCCCATTGCGGTCGAACAACTCCGGCCCGTGGGCGCCGAGGAACCATTCCCGCTCCTTCCACCCCATGGTGGTCGGGTCCAGCGCCGGGAGGAGGGCCACCCAAGACTCGGGGACCTCGACGGGATCGAGATCGTCGGGATGGAGCAGTGCGATCCCGTCGCCCGTCTCGACTTCGACGGCCGACACCCGAGCCAGGGCAGCCCTCACCTCTCTCACGGGCCAGCCCGTCCACCATTTCAAGTCGGCCTCGGTCCCGGGGCCGAACACTCGGAGCCAGCGTGAGACCAGGTCGGCGCGGGCATCTTCGGGGGCGAGTTGATCAATCGGCCCACCGAGCCACGTTTCCATGTCGGCCCAACGGTATTGGCCGCTGATCCAGGTGCCGGCAGGGCGGGTGCGGATCACCCTGGATTCCAAGGCGAGCTGTGTGAGCGCTCGTGACGACATGCCGGTAGTCCCCATCGGCCGTCCGGCCTTGTTGAGGAACGTGATCTTCTCCGCCAACTCGGGTATCTCGGCGGAAAGGTCGCGTGCGAGGACCTCGCCGCGGTCGGCGATGAACGCTCGGACCAGCGGGATCATGCGGTCGAGCCAGGCCGCACCGTCGTCGGACACGCCGAATCGCTCTATGAGGCCGATGGTGCGTTTTCGCTCTGCCACCCCAAGCGCCTGAGTCGTCGAGCAATGGACGATCGGGACTGTGGCCTTGTCGACCACCCATAGCGTCCTCCTCATGCCATAGATGCGGAGCAGGGAGCGGTCGTCGTAGAGCAGACGCTCGAGGTCGGCCGTCTCGAATCCTGGAACCCGCGCCCAGATCGCGAGGAAGACGGTCGTCGGGTCGGAGGAGTGCAGTGCGAGCATCGAACGCGTCGTCTCCAACGCGTCCGGGGCGGGAGCAGCCAGGCGGTGGCGAATGCCGAGACGGGCCCGCCTCTGCTCGTCTGTCATCGTCAGCACGATGTTCTGTATAGCGTTGGCCGCATGCCCTCGCTCAACGACTCCGAACGGCTTCGCCAAACCCTCGACCGCGAGATCATCGGCTTTCTCACCGCGGTCAACGTCGAAGGCCAACCGCAGGCCTCGCCGGTCTGGTTTCTCCGCGACGGTGACGACATCATCGTCTACAACAAACGCGCCACCCCACGACTGGCCTCGGTGGCCGCCAACCCGAAGGTGTCCTTCAACCTGAGGGGCGACCGAAGGGCTTCGGGCGCCGTCCTGATAGAGGGCGAGGCGAGAGTCGAGCCCGATCTCCCTCCGGCCAAAGACCTCCCCGGCTACGTAGACAAATACGGGGGTGAGATCGAGCGTCTCGGATGGACTCCTCAGTCGTTCTCCGATGATTACAGCGTGGGGATGAGG
>JBAVPF010000363.1:0-12856 GCA_049692815.1 Acidimicrobiia bacterium | reverse complement strand
ACCACACTGCGTCCCGGGCCGCCCTCGTCGGCGGCGGGTCCGGCGTCGCCGTTCCCGGGGAGGTCTCGCTGGCCCATCGCGGGATTCTCTTTCTCGACGAGATGGCCGAGTTCCCGAGGGGCAACCTCGACACGCTTCGCCAGCCTCTCGAGGACGGGGCGGTGACCGTGGCGCGTCGTGGGGTGACGGCCATTTTTCCCTCTTCGTTCCATCTGGTGGCAGCTTCGAATCCCTGCCCGTGCGGCTATCTGGGAGATCATCGCAAGCCTTGTGATTGCCGCCCGGCGGCGGTGGCGCGTTACCGGCGGAGGGTATCGGGGCCGCTGATCGACAGATTCGACATGGTTGTGAAGGTGGATCGCTTGGAGAGCATGGAGGGCGGGGAGTCGGAGTCGTCGCAGCAGGTTCGGTCCCGAGTCACCGCCGCCTCCACCCTTCTCGCATCAGGCAGGATCGAGCAGCATCGCAGCGCCCTATCTCTCCTGGAGGCCGCCCTGACCAATCAGCTCCTGACGGCGAGGGGTGTGGTCAGGGTCCGTCGGGTGGCCACCACAATCGCCGCCCTCGCCGGATCGGAGGTCGTGGACGAGGGCCACGTCTCAGAGGCCATGGCGTTGAGGGCGGAATGGTGAGCGAGCCCCAGCGAGTTCCCGTCGGCTCGGATGCTTATCCGGTCGGGCTGCTCGACCTCGAGGAGCCACCCCCCATCTGGCTGTTGGGGGCCCTGATGGAGAGACCGGGAATCGCTGTGGTCGGGACCCGCCGCGCCACCAGGTATGGGATCGACCTGGCCGAGAGGTTCGGCGCGGTCATCGGGCTGTCCGGGTGGACCACGGTCAGCGGGCTGGCCCGGGGCATCGACACCGCGGCCCACCGTGGCTGTCTCCGCATCTCGGGTCATGCCGTTGCCGTGCTCGGGTCGGGCATCGACGTCTGCTACCCGGCCGAGAACTCAGGCGTCTACGCCGACATCCTGGACGGTGGTGGCGCCATCGTCTCCGAATACGCGCCGGGCACCCCGCCCGACCGATGGCGGTTCCCGGCGCGAAACCGGCTGATCGCCGCCATGTCTGCGGCAATCGTCGTCGTGGAGTCCGCCAGCACAGGGGGAGCGCTCATCACTGCACGCCTGGGAGCCGAGTTGGGCCGACCGGTCTTCGTCGTCCCCGGCGACGTCGATCGGGAGATGTCGGAGGGATGCAACAGGCTGATCCGTGACGGCGCCCACCCGGTCCTCGGCGCAGACGACCTGGTCGAAGAGCTGGGGTTGGTCGTGGGACCGCCCGCACCCGTCACCCGTCCCGACGTCGGCATACCCGCCAACGGCGTTCAGATCGGCGAGCTGCCCTCCTTGTGGTCGCTTTCGATAACCGAATCGCTCGCCAAACTGGGTCGTCTCGAGATCGAGGGGAGGGTCAAGAGGGTGGGTGACTTCATAGTCCCCACCTGAGGTGCTCGGGCAACAGGCCGGTCGTCAATAGCATCATGGGCAGTGCAAGTGCCCCCGATCCCCCAATGGGCCCTGTCCCAGGTCGACGAATACGTGAGCAGGCTGAGTGACCAAAGAGGGCTGTCGGTCAACACGGTCGACGCCTACCGCCGCGATCTGGCCCAGTTCCTCGACTACTGCGATCGATCCGGCATCGAATCGCTGGCTTCCGTCGAGCGAAGGATCGCCAGGCGCTATGTGGCGTTTCTCGACACCCTCGGATATTCGAGGGCGACACTGTCACGCAAGGCCTCCTCGGTCAGGGCCTTCTTCAGCGACGCCGTCATGCGCGGGCGAGCGCCAGTCAACCCGTTCGACGGTGTCTCTACCCCCAAGTTGGGCAAGACGCTGCCACACGCGGTCCCGGCGCGGGCGCTGGCGACGGCCATCGACTCGATCGACACATCGGAGCCTGCCGGCATACGTGACAAGGCGATCGTGGAGACGTTGTATGCGACCGGCCTGCGCGTGTCCGAGCTGGCGTCGATGAGGCTGCGCGACGCTGCCGGCGACACTGTCGTGGTCACCGGTAAGGGCGGCAAGAAGCGAATGGTGCCTCTGGGCAGACCGGCGCAAAGAGCCCTCGACTTGTATCTGCGGGAGGCCAGGCCACGGATGGCAGGTGCCGACGCAGGCGACGCCCTCTGGGTCGGCGTCAGGGGGGCGCCGATGGGCACGCGCAGCCTGCGCAGGTCCGTCAGCAGCAGCGTCGCCACCTTCCCGCATGCCGTCCGTCACAGCTTTGCCACCCATCTCCTCGAGGGTGGCGCCGACCTGCGCACGGTCCAGGACCTGCTGGGACATACCGATCTGGCGACGACGCAGATCTACACTGCCGTTACCCGGAAGCATTTGAGAGGAATGTATGACCAAAGCCACCCAAGGGCCTGAGCCGTCTCAGGTCGACGGGCTTTGGGAGCGTTTCAAGGCAACCGGGGACGAAGATGCCCGGGAACGGCTGATCCTCCACTACTCGCCCCTGGTCAAGTACGTGGCGGGCAGGGTGGGCACAGGGTTGCCACGCTCGGTCGATCAGAACGATCTCGCCTCCTACGGGTTGTTCGGTCTCATCGACGCCATCGACAAGTTCGACCTGGACCGTGGCTTCAAGTTCGAGACCTACGCCATCAACCGCATCAAGGGAGCCATCCTCGACGAATTGAGGGCCCTCGACTGGGTGCCCCGGTCGGTGCGATCACGGGCCCGCCGGATCGAGGCTTCGATCGGCGAGCTTGAGCACAAGCTGCAGCGTCCGCCCACCGAGGAGGAGATCGCCGAAGACCTCGAGATGGACATCGAGGAGTTCCGGGACGCCCTGGCCCAGATCGGCCGGTCCGGGATAGCCGCACTGGACGAGTTCGTGTCGAGCGACTCGGCGACGTCGATGGGGGAGATGATCGCCGACCCCCGGGGCGTCTCCCCGGAGTCCGAGTTCCAGGCGGAGGAGACCCGCAGAGCGCTCTTCGACGCCATCAACCGTCTTCCCAACCGGGAGCGTCTGGTGGTGACCCTCTACTACTACGAGGGCATGACGCTGGCCGAGATCGGTGACGTGCTGGGTGTCACCGAGTCCAGGGTCTGCCAGATCCACGCCAAGACCATGATGTCCCTCCGCAACCGTCTCGGCGACCCCGCCTGGGGTTGATTTTCTCCGTTCTGTGAACGCTGGGTACGCGTCACGCGTAGCCAGCGTTCACAGAACGGTCTAATCGGTGGCGAGATCGGCGAGGGCCGCCCCGGTCAGCTCGATGAGGACGACCGGGTCGAGGCCGATCAGGAACCCCCTGCTGCCCGCGTTGACATAGACGCGGTCGGGGCCGGTGATGGTGCGCTCGGCGTACACCGGGGGGTCGGAGCGCATTCCCAGCGGCGACGTGCCCCCGAAGCGGTAGCCGGTCAGCCGGTCCGCCTCCCGCTGGGTGGCGGGCCGCACCTTCTTCACCCCCAGCTCACGGGCGAGGCTCTTGGTCGATACCTCCAGGTCCCCGTGCATCAACACCACCGCACCCGACCTTTCGTCGGTGGTGAAGACGATGGTCTTCACCGTGAGATGCGGGTCGACGTCGAGGAACTCGGCGGCGCCGGCGGCTCCCGGGTATCGGTCGTAGTCGAAGACGTGCTCGCTGTACTGCACACCCGCGGCGCGCAACGCCCGGATCGCCGGGGTGACCGGAGCCCGCCTACCGGCCATTCGGCTCCCTCAGCATCAGGAGTGCATGTGCCAGCTCGGCGAGCGCATCGGGCACCGTCTCGGGGTCGAGCCGCCCACGCAGGTGTGGCCACGCCTCCTGCCCCAATGAGCGGGCCAGTGCCCAATATGCATGACCCCGCACCAGGGACGAGCGATGCTCGAAGTGGTCGAGGATGGCGCCCACGGCTTCCGACTCCTCCGAGTTGCCCGCCGCCACCAGCAGGTTGCGGCGCAGATGGCGCGGCTCGCGATGGGGGACGTAGAACCAGTCGAAGCGCGTCATCAGCTCTTCATCGTCCAGGGCCAGCAGCTCGGCAAAGGAAAACTCGTCCTCCGGTCTCCTCGTGCGTCCCAGGGCGGGGATGCCGGGCGGGCAAGAGGTGAGACAATCGTCACAGCCGTAGATCCGTCTCTCCACCAGCGGCCGGATCCAGCGCGGGATGGGGCCGGACGTTTGCAGCCAGGTGGAGATGCACTTCCCCGCGTCGAGGCCTGCGCTCGTGATCGCTCCGGTGGGACAGGCGGGAAGGCAAGCCACACAGGTGCCACAGGTGCGAACCATGGGCACGGTCGTCTCCAGCACGGCGTCAGTGGCCACCGATCCGATCAACAGCCAGGGACCGTGACCGGGGGAGAGGAGCATGGTGCTCTTCCCGATCCACCCGGCACCCGCCCGGGCTGCCGCAGCCCTGTCCACGAGTCGGTTGTCGTCGATGAGAATCTCACCACGAAAGCCATGTTTCTCCAGCCAGCCGACGACACCGTCGGCGATCCGTCGGACGTGGGCGTACTGGTCGGAGGTGGCGAAGCGCCCTACGACCGCCCCCCTGGCTGCGGGCCCATGCGTGTCCCCCAGATATCCGTGTGTGAACACGACGAGGCTGCGTGTCCACGGGAAGCTCCTGGAGATGTCGGTGGCCGTCATCGGGTCTTCGTAGGTGAAGTGAAGAGGCCCGGACAGGCCGTTGTCGCGATGATCCAGGAGCGTGGCGAGGGCCATGTCGTAGGGAGACACGTCGGTCACCCCGAACCCGGCCGCACCGAGGTCGAGTGTGACCCGGCGGAGGTCGTTCGTGGCGGGGGCGAGGGTCTCGATTACCGAAGCGTAAGGGGGTTCCGTACAATCCCGCCCATCACGCACGCCCGTGCAACCCCTCACTGGTTCGGGACGAGGTCCCGATAAGAGGGCCGCTCCTAGAGGAGCGGGGGTCAGACCCGACGGGCGGAGGAACAACCAGAGAGGAGCGACAGTGGCGGAAGTCACGATGAAGCAGCTCTTGGAGGCCGGTGTCCATTTTGGTCATCAGACCAGGCGCTGGGACCCCAAGATGAGCCCGTACATATACGGGGAGCGAAACGGCATTCACATCGTCGATCTGCGTCAGACCGTGACGCAGGTGGCGGATGCGATCGAATTCGTCAAGCAGATCGCGATCGATGGCGGCTCGGTGCTGTTCGTCGGCACCAAGAAGCAGGCGCAGAGCGCAGTGGAGAACGCGGCCAATCGCTCGGGTCAGCCGTACGTCAACTACCGCTGGCTGGGTGGGATGCTCACCAACTTCGCCACGATCCAGAAGCGTGTCTTCTACATGAGGGAGTTGCGTCGTCTGGAAGAGACCGGTGAGATGAACAGGCGACCCAAGAAGGAGCGGCTCAAGCTGCGCCGCGAGCTGGACAAGCTGGAGCAGAACCTGGGTGGCGTCGCCAACATGAGCAAGCTCCCCGATGCGGTGTTCATCGTCGATGTGATCACCGAGGCGACGGCGGTCAAGGAGGCCGACCGGCTCCGCATCCCGATCATCGCCCTGGTGGACACCAACTCGGACCCCGACCCGATCGACCACGTCATTCCGGGCAACGACGACGCCATACGAGCCGCCGACCTCATCGCCTCGGCATTGGCCGACGGCATCATCGAGGGACGAGAGATCGCCGCCAAGAAGAAGCCGAAGAAGGACGAAGCCGAGGGGGACGCGGCCGCGGAGTGAGATCAAGCCGAAATCACGCCGATGATCCCGGTGTTGCCGGGCCCGGCCATCGACAGGGAATCAACACAGATGAGTGAGATCACAGCCAAAGACATACAACGTCTCCGCAATGAGGCCGGTGTGGGAATGATGGACGCCAAGAAGGCCCTCACCGACGCCGGCGGTGACTTCGACGGGGCCTTCGCCCTGCTCCGGGAGCGGGGCCAGGCCCAGGTGGCCAAGCGTGCCGACCGTGAGGCGAGCGAGGGCACCGTGGGCAGCTACATCCACATCCAGAACGACCGGCCCGTGCTCGGTGTGCTGGTGGAGCTTTCGTGTGAGACCGACTTCGTCGCCAAGAGCGACGAGTTCAGGCAGACAGCGGACGACATCGCCATGCACGTCAGCTGGGCCAGCCCGGAGTGGCTGACCCGCGACGACGTCGATGAGGAGGCTCTCGAGGCGGAGAAGGAGATGATCGCCCGGCAGGCTGCTGCGGAGGGCAAGCCCGAGGACGTCGTCGAGCGGATCGTGACGGGGAAGATCGAGTCGTGGTTCGCCGAGAACGTGCTCTACGACCAGAAATTCGTCAACCCTGAGAGGTATGACGGCACGGTGGGCGATATGGTCGGCGAACTCGCCGCGAAGATGGGTGAGAACATCTCGGTACGACAGGTGGCGCGAGTCGCCGTCGGCGCCTAGGAGTCCCGCTTGACCGACAATGGAAACGAAGACCGCGGACCGGCAGCACCCGCCAGGCGGGTCCTGCTCAAACTGTCCGGTGAGGCTTTTGCCGACCCTGAGTTGGGCTATGGCATCGAGCCCAAGACGGTCCACCGGGTTGCCGACGAGATAGCAGAGGCCCAGAAGAACGGCGTCGAAGTGGCCGTGGTGGTCGGTGGCGGCAACATCTTCCGTGGCGTCTCACAAGCCGCCGAGGGTATGGACCCGGCCAACGCCGACTACATGGGCATGCTGGCGACGGTCATCAACGCTCTCGCACTCCGTGACGCCCTGGAGAACGCCGGCGTTCACACCCGGGTGCAGAGCGCGATAACCATGCAGGAGCTTGCCGAGCCCTACATCCGTCTCCGCGCCATCCGGCACCTGGAGAAGGGGAGGGCCGTCATCTTTGCCGCCGGCACCGGGAATCCCTTCTTCACCACCGACACCACCGCCGCCCTGCGGGCCATCGAGATCGGCGCGGACGCCCTGCTCAAGGCGTCGAAAGTCGACGGCATATACGACGCCGATCCGGCCACGAACAGCGACGCGTCACTCCTCCACGAGCTCTCCTACATGGAGTTCATCGCCCGTGAGCTCAGGGTCATGGACACGACGGCAGTTACGATGTGCAAAGAGCACAGAGTGCCGATACACGTCTTCAACATGACGGTCCCGGGCAACATCGCCAAGGCCGTCCAAGGTGAGCGGCTCGGCACGCTGGTTCACTGAGGAGGCCCCTGTGATCAACGACCTGCTTGAGGATGCAGAGCACAAGATGGAGATGGCCGTCGAGCATGTCGGGTCCGAGTTCTCGACGGTGAGGACGGGTCGGGCCAACCCACAGCTCCTCCAGCGAATCCAGGTCGAGTACTACGGCTCGCCGACCCCGCTCCAGCAGCTGGCCTCCATCGCAGTCCCCGAGCCGAGGCTCCTCGTTGTCCATCCCTTCGACCCCCAGACAGTCTCCGACATCGAGCGCGCCATCCAGCAGGCCGATCTGGGCCTCAACCCGACGAACGACGGCTCGGTGATCCGCATCGCCTTCCCGCCCCTCACCGAGGAGCGACGCAAGGAGCTGATCAAGCTGGTCAAGCACATGGCGGAAGAAGGGCGGGTCTCGGTGCGCAATGTGCGGCGGCACAGCAAGTCCGAGATGGAGGCGCTCCACGGCGAGATTTCGGACGATGACATCCACCGTGGCGAGGACGAGCTCCAGAAGCTGACCGATCAATTCGTCGAGCGCATCGACGAGATCCTGGGCAACAAAGAAGAAGAGCTCCTAGAGGTGTGAGTGGCTGATCAGCAACCGCCCGACGAGACCACCGAAGAGGTGGAAGCCGACGAGGGCTCCCTTCCGTTCGAGACGGAGGAGGTCGAGCCCGAAGCCGACGAGGTGGAGGTCCCCATCTCGGTTGATGACGGCACGCCTAACTGGGACGCCATGGCCGTGGGTGAGCCGGTCGAGGGCGACATCACCTCGGAGACGTATCTGAAAGGGACCACTCAGGAGTACCAGGGCCTCGCCGAGGAGGTCCGTCTCGCCTCGGCCACCGAATGGGAGCAGCAGGCGGTGGCGGCGAGCCTGCCCGGTGTCGAGTCCGGGTTGGTGGGGTTCGAGGACGTGTCCGGGACTTCCTCTGCCTCGGAGGAGTATTACGAGGCGGCGGAGCAGGCGGCCAGCTCCGATCTCGCCATGCGGGCAGCATCCGCGCTCGTGGTGTTCGGGTTGTTCCTCGGGAGCCTGGTCCTCGGGGGCTGGTGGTTCACCACGTTCGTGATCCTGCTGATGGTGGTGTCACTCGGTGAGTTCTACGCCACACTCAGGACGAGAGGCTATCGCCCCCTCGCCCTGTTCGGCCTGATCGGCGTGGCCCTCATGGGTCTGGGTGCGCAGACCGGCGGGCCCATGGCGATCGCCGGCTGGGCTGCGATGGCGTCGACGGCAGTGGTTCTCTTCTTTGCTCTCACCGCCCGGCGCGATGCCCTGGCCAACACGTCGGTGACCGTCCTCGGCCTGACGTGGGTGGGGATGCTCGCCTTCGCCATCCTCATCGGGAAGGGGCCCCATCCGGTCTCACACATCCTCTTTCTGGTCCTGGTCCTCGCCAGCAACGACATCGGTGCCTATTTCACCGGACGGGGGCTGGGTCGTCACAAGCTGGCCCCGGTGGTGTCGCCACAGAAGACCGTCGAGGGCTTCGTGGGTGGCCTGATCCTGAGTGGTGTGGTAGCCGCGGTGCTGGCCGTGTTTCCCCCGTGGGAGCCGATCGGCCTCGCCCGATCACTGGCCACGGCCGGGCTCATCGGGATCTTCGCCCCGCTCGGGGATCTGGCCGAGTCCGCCGTCAAGCGGGCTCTGGACGTCAAGGACATGGGCTCGGTGCTTCCCGGGCATGGTGGCATGCTGGATCGCATCGACGGCTTTCTCTTCGCGGTTCCCGCGGTCTACATCCTCTTCAGGGGTTTCGGGCTGTTGTGACGAGACCTCTGGCCGTGCTGGGGGCCACCGGCTCCATCGGCACCCAGACCCTCGAGGTCGCCGGCTTCCTCGGTCTCGAGGTGGCCGCGCTGGCGGCACGCAGGCCGTCTCCTGGATTTGCCGAGATATGTCGTGCCCATCCCGACGCCGAGGTGGTGGTCGCCGGGGGCGGCTCGGAGGAGCGGGAGACGTTTCAGGCCTCCGTGGGTCGCCCGGTCTCGTTCGGCTCCGATCACTTGGTGGAGGCAGCCGCCGAGCCCGGCCGTATCGTGGTGAACGGCATCGTGGGGTCGGCCGGTCTGCGGGCGACCGTGGCTGCCCTGGAGTCGGGCAACCGGGTGGCGCTGGCGAACAAGGAGAGCCTCGTGGCAGGTGGCCCCGTCGTGATGAAGGCGTTGTCCCGGAGCGGCGGCGAGCTGCTCCCGGTGGACAGCGAGCACTCGGCTCTCCATCAGTGTCTCGTCGGCGAGAGCCCCGACGCCGTGTCCCGTCTCGTGCTGACAGCGTCTGGCGGGCCCTTCCGGGGACGTTCCCGCGAGTCTCTGGAGAGTGTGAGCCCTAAAGAGGCGCTGCGACATCCCACGTGGGACATGGGGCGTCGGATCACCATCGACTCGGCGACGATGTTCAACAAGGGGCTCGAGATCGTCGAGGCGCATCACCTCTTCGGCATCCCTTACGACAGGATCGCGGTGGTGGTTCACCCCCAATCGATACTCCACTCGGCGGTGGAGTTCGTCGACGGGTCGTGGAAGGGCCATCTCGGCTTTCCCGACATGAGGGTCCCGATCCAGTACGCCCTGACATCGCCGGAGCGGTCCCCGTCCCCGGTCGGCCCATTCACTCTCGCCGGTTTGGAGCTGACCTTCGAGGAGCCCGACCACGAGGTGTTCCCCGCCATCGGCATCGCCATGGAGGCAGGTCGCAGCGGCGGGTCGGCCCCCGCGGTCATGAACGCCGCCGACGAGGTCGCAGTCGAGGCGTTCCTCCAGGGACGACTCGGTTTCCTGGGCATAGCCGAGGTCGTTTCGAACGTCATCGAGCTCGTCGACTGGCGCGAGGTGGAGACCGTCGACGACGTGATCGTGGTGGACCACGAGGCTCGCGAGATCGCCGCCGCGATGATCGCCGGGGCCTGTTGATACGACTGCACCCCGAGTAGCCTTCCCCCTGACATGGTTGGGGGCATCGCTGCAGCAATAGCGATACTGGTCTTCGTCACCGCTCACGAGGCGGGTCACTTCTTCGCGGCCAAAGCCACCAAGATGAAGGCCACCGAGTTCTTCTTCGGCTTCGGCCCTCGTATCTGGTCGACCAAGAAGGGTGAGACCGAGTACGGGTTCAAGGCCTTGCCCTTGGGTGGCTATGTCCGCATCGTCGGCATGAACCCTCTCGAGGAAGTCGCTCCCGAGGATGTCGGCCGCACCTATCGGGAGAAGAAGTTCTGGGAGAAGTCGGTGGTGGTGCTCGCCGGTGTGGCCATGAACTTCCTCATCGGGTTTGGCATCTTCTGGGGTGTCTTCGCCTCCACCGGTGTGAACGAGCCCGTCCCCGTCGTCGACCGGGTTGTCGCCGACTCGCCGGCTGAGACTGCAGGTCTGATCGCCGGTGACACTCTGGTGTCGATCCGGGGCGAGCCGGTCACCACTTGGGACGACACGACCACCATCCTCGCCGAGGGGCCCGGCCCGGCGACGGTCGTCGTCGAGCGTGACGGTGCCCGTTTGAGCCTCGAGGCCACGCTTGCTGCCAGTGAGACGGTCTCGGGATCCGGTTATCTGGGCATAGCCCCCGTCATCGACAACGTTCCGGTCGGATTCTTCGAGGGCATCGGGCTCGCCGGGCGGGCGGTGGCCGGCGGGGTGGGTGACACATTCAACTCTCTCTACCAGATGTTCCGGCCCTCGAGCCTGGCCCAGTACTTCGGTGTCCTGGGCGGTGACACCAACGTGCCCGACGACATTCGGCCGGTCAGTCCGATAGGCATCGTGTCGATCGGGACACAGGCACAGAGCGCGGCGGGTTTCTTCGCCATCCTCGCCTACATCAACGTGATCCTGGCCACCATCAACCTCCTGCCGCTCTTCCCTCTGGACGGTGGGCATTTCGCCGTCGCTGCCTATGAGAAGATCTCGGGCCGGCAGGCCAACGTCCAGAAGCTCATGCCGATCGCGGCGGCGGTGATGGGCACGCTCTTCTTCCTCGGACTGGTGGCCATCATCCTCGACATCACCAACCCGATCAGGTTCGGATAACACCTCTCGATCAGAGCTCGAGAGTTTGGAGCTTCCTGCTGTAACTCGCCCTCGTTGTGGCCCGATCGGCCCATTTCGTGTCCATTCCGGGCTGTCGATAACCGACCCATGCCCAGCCGTGCCGCCGATGATCGCGGAGCATCCTTGATCGAGTACGCCATGCTCGTGCTCCTCATCGCGTTGGGGAGTCTCGGGTTGGTCGCAAACCTGGGCGATTCCACTTCGACCTCGTTCGACGCTGCGGCCGACGCCTTCACCACGACGGGCACCGGTGTCGATGCCGGGCTCACCCCTGAGGAGAAATGGGACAAGGCCAAGGACGACTACAACCAGGCGATCGCTGACGCCAAGGCCAAGAAGGCGGATGCCTTCGCCACGGCCAAGACGGAGTACCAGGCAGCTCTCCAGGCGAACAAGACGCTGCCCAAGGCCGAGAAGAAGACGGCCGACGCCGCGGCGAAGGACGTCTACAACGCCGCAAAGCAAGAGGCCAACGACGTCTACAAGACGTCGGTGCAGACAGCCAAGGACGCCAAAGCGGCGGCGAAGGCCGAGTACAAGGCTTCCAAGTAGCAGTCCTACAAGGGGCGCGACCGCATCTACCGTATGGGTGTGAGCTTCCAGCGACGCGATACCCGCCGTCTCAACGTTGGTGATGTCCCTATCGGGGGCGGTGCCCCCATCTCGGTGCAGTCCATGACGACCACCAAGACGGCCGACGTCGACGGCACCCTCTCGCAGGTCTACGCCCTCGCCGGGGCCGGAGCCGACATCGTCCGCATCACCTGCAACGAGGTGGAGGCGGCCCAGGGGCTCGCCGAGATCGTCCCCCGATCGCCGGTGCCGATCATCGCCGACATCCACTACCAGTACCGGCTCGCCCTCGCCGCAATGGAGGCCGGGGTGCAGGGGCTGCGTCTCAACCCCGGCAACATTCGCAAGGAAGACCAGATCAAGACGGTTGCGCTCGAGGCCAAGGACCGTGGTCTCCCCATTCGCATCGGGGTGAATGCCGGCTCTCTCGACAAGGACCTGCTGGAGAAGTACGGGTCGGCCGTGCCCGAGGCCCTGGTCGAATCGGCCCAGATGGAGATCGGCTATCTGGAGGACGTCGGATTCGAGGACATCAAGATCTCGGTCAAGCACTCCAACGTGAGGCTCATGGTGGAGTCGTACCGGCTCCTGGCGGACACCGTCGACTATCCGCTCCATCTCGGTGTCACCGAGGCGGGCCCGCCCCCGGCCGGTCTGATCAAGTCGGTCGCCGGCATCGCCACTCTCCTCAACGAGGGGATCGGTGACACCATCCGCTTCTCCCTGACCGCCGACCCGGTCGAGGAGGCGAAGGCGGGGCGACAGCTCCTCGAGTTCCTCGGGCTGAGGGAGCGCAAGGGCCTCGACCTGATCGCCTGTCCTTCCTGCGGGCGGGCCGAGGTGGACGTCATCGAGGTCGCCACCCAGGCCCAGAAGGCTCTGGAGGAGGCCAACCTCCCGATTCAGGTGGCGGTGATGGGCTGTGTCGTGAACGGCCCCGGCGAGGCCAGGGAGGCGGACATCGGCATCGCCGCCGGGCGGGGCCGTGGGCATCTGTTCATCAAGGGGCAGGTGGTGCGGGTCGTCCCCGAGGCCGAGATGGTTGAGGCCCTGCTCGACGAGGCCCGGAAACTCGTCGACGAGGGCCTGGAGGCGCGGCTGGCCCATGCCGAGGCCAACGCCGAGGAGATCGCCGCCGCGGAGCGGCTTCAGCTA
>JBAVPF010000362.1:0-1908 GCA_049692815.1 Acidimicrobiia bacterium | reverse complement strand
GCTCAGTGTCCCCAGGGCATCCAGATGGGGCCCGCTCGGCTCACCGCCGTCGTGCCTGGCCTCGAGGGCGCGGAGCCGGGCGTTGCGATCGGCTCGGGAGACAGGAAGCCTGACCCAGTCCTCGAGCGGATCGGAGCAGATGGGTGGCTCGACGTCCGTCTCCACCAACAGCAGCCTTGGGTGTCGCCGCTCCGCCAGGTCCGAGCGGAGAGCCTCGTCGGATGGCCATTGGACCAACGCCACATCCATGGGCGTGACCGTAGGCGTGGAACATTTCCCGTTTGTTTCGGGTGCGTGAAACCCGGATGGCGGCCGGGCTCGCCTCCTAGCGGGTCGGCGTCAACGGCCCTTCCAGAGAGGGTCGCGCCTTTCGAGGAACGCGGCGATCCCCTCCGCCGCATCCTCGCTGGCGAGGGCGATGGACTGGGACTGGCCCTCCCACCCGAGCGCCTCACCGAAACTCGACTCGAAAGAGGCGTCGATCCCCTTCTTGGCGAACATCTGAGCCAGTGGCGCTCCGGCGAGGAACGACTTCGCCACCTCGCCTGCCCTCTCCATGAGCCGATCCTGGGGCACCATCTCCATGACGATCCCGAGCGACTCCGCCTCCGCCGCCTCCACGACCCTCCCGGAGAGGGCAAGCTCCTTGGCGCGCTGGAGACCGACCACCCGAGGGAGCAGCCAGGTGCCCCCGAAGTCCAATGTCAGGCCCCGGCGAACGAAGATCTCGCTGAACCGGGCCCGATCGGTGGCTATCAGCACGTCACAGCCGAGAGCGAGGTTCATACCGGCTCCCACCGCCACCCCGTCCACTGCGGCGATGGTCGGCTTGGTGCAGCGGTGGAGGGCGGTAGCGGCTCGTTCCACAAGCTTCATGCGCCGATGGTTGTCGGTGACGTTCCCCCGCCCCTCGACCCTCGCAGGGTCGAGCTCGGCACCCGAGCAGAACTCTCCCCCCGACCCGGTCACGACGAGAACCCGGTCGTCACTGGTCTCGAATGCCATGAAGGCATCCCCCAGCAGTCCCCAGCCGTCGGGGGGGATGGCGTTCTTCACATCGGGCCGGTCGATTGTCAGCCAACGCACCGAGTCGACGGTGTCGACTTTCAGCCAGGTCACGGATGCGACAGTAGACAAGCCTCCAGTTCGAGTTACCGTTTCGACGTGGGTTTCAACCCGTTTCGTGAGCACCAGCGGAGCGCCCTGGACATCGTGATGGTCGTCGTCGCGTTGCTCGCCACCATCGCCGTCATCGTCTGGGCCCTGTTCGCCGGTTGACCCATCTCCTATGCCGGTGGTACCAGATCCGCCGCTCCCTCCCGGTAGGTCTTCTCGAGGGCGGCCAACGACTCCTCCTCGAAGAGACCGGAGAAGATCTCCAGGATGCCGGGCGTGAGATGGGCTATTCCCTCCGATGTGAGCGGGTCGATACCGGTATTGCGCTCGATGTGGTCGTGGAATCCGATCATCCCCAACATCATCGCCATCTGGAGAACGGTCCTGGTGCGGATGTCCGGGGAGTCCTTCAACATCCCCTTGGCCACAGCGACCCTGGTGATCTCCAAGCCTTCCCTCACCATCTCGTCGAACAACTCGTCTGCGGCCGAATGACCCCGCGTCAATGCCCAACTGAAGTAGCGCATCAGGGTCTGTGAGACCTGGAACGCCGCCGCGGCAAACGCAGGATTGACCACGTTCCCTTCCTCCATGGCTGCCAGCTTGGTCTCACGGAACTTGGCCACCACATAGCGATCACACTCCTCGCGCAGCCCATCCTTGGATCCGAAGTGATGCACCACCAACCCAGGGGACACGCCGGCGTCCGCTGCGATCGATCGAATCGTCGTGGCCGCGAAGCCCTCGGGGGGGAAGAGACTCAATGCCGAGTCCCTGATTCTCGCCCGCGTG
>JBAVPF010000361.1:0-2098 GCA_049692815.1 Acidimicrobiia bacterium | reverse complement strand
CCACATGGGGAGGCCGAGCCCGGCCAGCGGCCCGGGGGCCGCGCCCAGCCATGCCGCGGTGTAGGCGCCAACACCCATGAAGAACGAGTGGCCAAGAGACACCTGACCGGCAAGCCCGGTGAGAATGTTGAGCCCGAGGGCGCCTATCCCGTAGATACAGACGGTGGAGAGGAGACGAAGCCAATCGTTTTGAGAGAGGAACGTGATCCCGGGAACGACCCCGAGCGGGATCAGAACCACCACCAGGAGGAACACGCCCAGGATGATCTTCTTGCTCCCGGTGTTCATCAGTGCCTGGTCGGCCTGATATTCGGTGTAGAGCAGTGGCCGGCCTCTCACCGGACGCCTCCGGCGTCGAGCATCCGGTACCTGGTACCCGGTGCGTGGTACGTACTCAGAGCCAAGTACTCAGTACCAAGTACCGCGAGAGAGGCAAAGCCGAACGAGCTCATACTCTTCTGATCTCCTCGGTGCCGAACAGGCCGTAGGGCCTGATGATCAGAACCAAGAGCATCAGCAGATAGGGAACGATCCCAGCGAAGCCCACGCCCAGCCAATCGAACGTCACGTACGCCCCGGTCGCGGATTCGGCAAAGCCGACCAGAAGCCCGCCGACGATGGCGCCCACCACCGAGTCGAGACCTCCGATGATGATCGCCGGGAAGGCCTTGAAAGCGAAGAAGGCCGTGGCCTGGTCCACTCCCGCCGATCTCCTCGGGAACATCGAGATGAAGACACCGGCCACCGCGGCCAGCACGGCGCCGATTCCCCATGCGTAGGAGAACACGCGGCCGACATTGATGCCCTGAGCGCGGGCGGCTTCCTGATCGAAGGCCGTCGCCCGCATGGCGATGCCCATCCTGGATCGGAAGAACATGGTGATGGCGCCCACGGCGACCACGGCGACGACTATCTGAAGCAGCTCGGTCTGGGCGAAGCGGATCCACCCCAGATCGACGATGTTGACTCCGAAGGGATCACCCATCGGGCGGGAAAACTGACCGATGAAGTCGTTGGTGACGCTGCGGATGACGATGTCGAGCCCCAGGGTGACGATGGCGACGGCAAACAGCTCCTCCCCGACCATGGGGCGGAGGAACGCCCTCTCCAGAGCCATCCCGAGCCCCGCCATGGCGAGCAGAGCGAGGACCACCGAACCCGCCCAGGTCACCCAGGGGGGAGCACCGGGGATCCAGCGCCCGGGGATGTCCCAGACGTTGGCGAAGCCGGCGACGAGGAATGCGCCCAACGCCGCCAGGGCGCCATGGGCGAAGTTGAGCACCTGGGTTGCCTTGAAGATGATCACGAACCCAACGGCGAGGAGGGCGTAGATGGTGCCGAGGCTCAGGCCCTCGACGATCATCTCCGAGAACTTGCCGACCTCAACCGTTTCCTGGGCGAGAATGAGCATCCCGGAAGTCACGACCGATACATGTCCTCGATGAGATCGCCGAACATCTCCGTCATCGCCGCTCTCTTCAGCTTTTGGGTCGCAGTCAGCTCCCCGTCCTCGTGATCGAGCTCTTTGGGGATCGCCCGGAACTTCCGCACGTTCTCCACTCTGGCGAATTTGGCGTTCGTCTCGTCCACGGCCT
The DNA here is from genome assembly GCA_049692815.1 of Acidimicrobiia bacterium. Classification (GTDB taxonomy): domain Bacteria; phylum Actinomycetota; class Acidimicrobiia; order Spongiisociales; family ZC4RG35; genus JANQRA01. The sequence goes on along the minus strand of JBAVPF010000361.1, from coordinate 503 downwards.
GCTGGATGAGCTCGATCACCTCCGGCTTCTCTGATAGGTCTCTATACGTCGTGTAGGGGATCCCTTGTCTGGTCGCCCAGTCCCCGACCGTGTCGAACTCGATGGAGATGAGGGCGCTCAAGAATTTGCGACGGTCGCCGATCACCATCGCCTCCTTGATGAACGGGGAGGTCTTGAGACTGTTCTCGATCTCCGACGGCGAGACGTTCTTGCCGCCGCTGGTGATGATGATGTCCTTCATCCGGTCGACGATCTTGACGTGGGTCCCGTCGACCCATTGGCCGACGTCCCCTGTCTTCAGCCAGCCGTCCTCGGTGAACGCCTCGGCGGTCTTCTCCGGCTTGTTCCAATAGCCCTTGAACACCCCCGGGTGCTTGGTCTGGATCTCACCCGTCTCCTCGTCGATGCGAAGTGTCCCCTCCACATATGGCTCGCCAACGGTGCCCAGCTTTGCCCTCCCCGGGTAGTTGGTCGTGGCCACGGCCACGTTCTCGGTCATCCCG
>JBAVPF010000360.1:0-1882 GCA_049692815.1 Acidimicrobiia bacterium | reverse complement strand
GAGGGCCACGATCCCCGGCTCGACCGCACCCACCCCGACGGCGTTGGCCGACTGGTCGCCGCCGCCGGCGACCACAGGGGTGCCGGCTCTCAAACCGGTGGCTCGCGCCGCTTCGAGGCTGACCTCACCGGTCGTCTCGATACCCTCGAACACCGGTGGGAAGATAGATGGGTCGAGATCGAGCACTTCCAGTATCTCGGCTGACCACGTCCTCTCGGCCAGGTCGAAGAGGATCGTTCCCGAGCCACCGGCGACGTCGAGGGCCCGCCGCCCGGTGAGACGGAACCGGACATAGTCCTTGGGGAGCAGGACCGTGGTCACCCGGCGCCACGCATCGGGCTCCTTGTTCCTGACCCAGAGAAGCTTCGGTGCGGTGAAACCTGTGAGGGCGTCGTTCCCGGTGACCCGGATGAGGCGGTCCCTGCCCACCTTCGACCGCATCTCGTCGCATTCCTCCCCCGTGCGCTGGTCATTCCAGAGTATGGCCGGCCTTATCACCTCTCCGGCTTCGTCGAGGAGGACGGACCCGTGCATCTGGCCGGTGAGGCCGATCCCGTCCACGTCATCACCCGTCACATCACCAAGTCGCATCGCCTTCGCAATGGCTGTCATGGCCGCGTCCCACCAGAGGTGTGGGTCCTGCTCCGACCACATCGGACGGGGCACCTGGTACTCGTACGAGGAGCTCGCCGTTGCGACTACAGAGCCTTCGGCGTCGACCAGCAACGCCTTGGTGGCGGTGGTCGATACGTCGAGACCGATGACATGACTCACGTCGTCGGGCTCCCGGTCGTCCACGCCACCGCGCTGTCGAGGTCGGGGCACTCCAGGAGGCTCCAGACTTCCGACACGGTGGCAACGGCGCCTTCCGTCGCCGCGACCGCCCCGCCCACGCTCTCCAACTCGCAGAAACCGTTTCCGACGTACACCTGGCCGTTCGCGCCCATGTCGGGCACTTCGTGCCCGGTCGCGTCCTCGACGGTCTTCATGAACAGCCAACCGTCCCGCCAATACCCGAGCCGCCCCGGTGACGGACCGGTTCCCAGCTTGATTTGATCGTCCCCGGAGGCGTCCATGAGGACGACGTCGCTCCGCACCGTCACCCGGGGATCGACGAGAGACGTGTACGGCCACAGCACCAGCCTTCGATTGGGAAGGGGCGCCGTCTCATCTCCGGCCAGAGGGATGATCGCCGTTCCACCCTGTGGGAATTGGGTGATGGCCCACGCCGCGAACGAGGTCCCGAGGGGTCGGGTCAGCTGCAGACGATTCACAACCTCCAACCTCTTCCCTCGTCTGGTCACCGAGATCTCTTTGACGATGCCGACCCGGTCCTCGCCGGCCCTGATCGTGAGGCTCTCGCCTTCGCTGCTGACCGAACACTCGTGCCCGTCAGGGGCGTAGGTGATGTTGGGGACCTCGGGCGAAGCCCAGACACGATGCCCTCCCATGAGACGATAGGGGTCGTCGGGCTCGCCCACGACCACGTCCGGGGACAGGACCGCGAGGAAGTTCTCCCCTCCCTGAACTCTCATCCCGGTGACACGCGGCCCGAACTCGACGGCTGCCTCGACGACGAACCGGCCGAGAGTCAGTTCCACCCTCAGGCCTCGGTGGACCAGATAACCTCGTTGACGCGGTTCTCCAGCCACTCCTGCCGGCCGGACGTCGGTTTCGGGTCGATGTCACCGGCCATCACCTTGTCTGCCAGAGACGCCAGCGACTCCGAGCCGGTGAGGATCTCCCCACCCAGGGTGGAAGACCAGCCGGCGTAGCGGTCCGCCTTCGGCTTGGAGAGCGTCTCCTCCTCGACCATCTCGGCGGCCACGAGAAGGGCCCTGGCCAGGGCATCGATGCCACCGACGTGACCGTGGAACAGGTC
>JBAVPF010000359.1:0-2725 GCA_049692815.1 Acidimicrobiia bacterium | reverse complement strand
ACCTGTTGGAGAGAATCATGAGCGTCGAGCTCGAGAAGAGAGAGGGGGCCCCGGCACGTGGGGCCCGTATGAGATGGCTACCGGCTGCAGCGGTCGTCGTGCTGCTGGTGGCGGTGGCCGGGGTGCTGGCGTCGCTGAACGGCGAGCCGACCTCGATGGAGCTGGCCGCAGGCGGGGAAGATCCGATGATGAGCTGCATCCAGTTCTCGGTCGAGGAGCTGGCCAAGGCGCCTCTGGCATTCGAGGGCACGGTGATCTCATCGGAGGGCGAGAAGGTGACACTCAACGTGGACACCTGGTTCACCGGAGGTGACACCGACCAGGTGGTGCTCAACGCGCCACAGGGTCTGGAGGCTCTCATCGGGGGCATGCCCTTCGTCGCCGGCGAGACCTACCTGATCTCCGCCTATGACGGCAACGTCAACTATTGCGGGTTCAGCGGGCCGGCGACGCCCGAGCTGCGTTCCGCTTTCGAGGCGGCATTCGGAGCCTGAGATATCCAGCGACCGGCGGGGGCATTGGCTCCCGCCGGTTCCGCACTAACCGGCCGGGTGGTCTCGACCCTTCTCGAGATACGCCTTCTTCCTCTCGGCCTTCTCGGTGATCGCCCTGGTGATGATTCGACGGGGGTCGAGCTCGCCCACTTCGTCGGCGAACCGCCAGGATACGGGTCCGCGTCCGGGTGCATAGTGACTTCCTGAATCGTCCCGATCCAGGTAGTTCCTGTCCACCAGCTCCCGGCGCAGGGTCACGAAATCCAGTCCCAGCGACGGGCAGACCTCGCTCAGCCAGCTGCGGAGCCTCTCGTTGACCTCGGCCTCCGAGTAGACGCTGTCCGGGTCCATCCACAACGTTGCGCTCGCCAGGAGGATCGCCTTGTCCCTGTCCCGGCGGGGCAGACCGGTCAGCGGGCCTCCCAGGCAGATGCTACCAATCTCTCTTCCAGTTCTGCGGCGGTTATCTGGTCACTCATGACGTGCTCATGATCATCGAGTGGATGAATCTGCGCGGCTCCCAGACCCCTCGCTCCATGTTGGAAAGGAGGGTCACCGTGACTCCGCGATCGGGGTAGTGGCGGAGCACGGCGCTGGTGCCGGCATTGACCCCCTCCTTCTCGAAGTAGGAGAGCCCGCCGTCGTGGTCATGTTGGAACTCCAGCCCGTAGCCGAAGTGAAGGGTTCCCTCGGAGTTGTCCGAGTGCTCGACGACGGGGCGGAAGAATCGTTCGGTCCACTCCTCGCCGAGGAGACCGCCGCCGCGAAGCGTCGTCAGGAACCGGTCGAGGTCGACCGCGGTGCAGTGAGCGCCGCCGTCGGGTGATCCGATGGGCGGGTAGCTGTAGACGTTGCGGACCCACCGCCCGTCCACCGGATCGGCCCCCTCGGCCACGTCCGGCTCCACGATGTCCATGGCGAAGAACCCGCTGCCTGTCATGCCGGCGGGCTCGAATACATGCTCGGCGACCCGATCGCGATAGCTCCGCCCGGTGGCCTTCTCGACCATGAGCCCTGTCAGCACATAGCCCGCATTGCAGTACCGGCAGCCTTGCCCCGGTGGGAAGTTGGGCTTCCGACCGATGAACTGGGGAAGGAGGTCCTCCGTCTCACGGACCAGATAGCTGGTCCGCTCCCGCCAGATGTCGGCATAGACCTCGCCGGCCTCCTCGTCGGCGTCGTCCCCGATCCCCGATGTGTGGGTGAGAAGATGCCCCAGGTTGGCCCGCGGGTCGACCGAGGTCCCTTCCAGCCCCAGATACTCGACGACGGGAGTGTCCAGGGAGATGAGCCCTTCTTCGACGAGTTGGAGCGAGACGACGGCGGTGAACAGCTTGGTCACCGAGGCGGTGTCGAACCGAGTGTCGACCGTGGTGGGCACTTTCCAGGCGCGGCTGGCGAAGCCGTAGGCGCCTGAGAAGAGCTCGTTGCCGTCCCTGGTGATGAGAGCCACGCCGGAGAAGATGTCCCTCGCCGCGCGGTTGTCGAGATAGGAGTCGAGTGCCGCGAAATCCAATCAGCGCTCCAGGAACTGGATCTGGTTGCCATCGGGGTCGGCATAGGCGGCGAACCGGGCGACACCTGTGTCGGTCACGGGGCCCAGCGGCTCGATGCCTGACGCGGCGAGACGCTCCATGTGGCTGGAAAGGTCGTCGACCCTGAACGAGGGCACCGACGTGGGCGGGCCCTCAGGCCGGTCTCCCTGGTGCAGTGCGAACCGGGTCTCGCCGGAGACCGAGATCTCCTGCCACGTGCCGTGGCGAGCGGCAGACTCGAGGCCGACGGCGTTGTACCAGGAGATCGATCTCTCCAGATCGCTCACCCACACGAACACGGTGTCCAGTTCGAGACCCATTTGCCATAACCTAGAGACCCGATGTTCGACACGCTCACCCATAGATTCGAGTCCGTCTTCTCGTCGCTGCGCGGCAAGGGCAAGCTTTCGGAGAAGGACATCGACGCCGCGCTCAGAGAGGTGCGGCTCGCCCTCTTGGAGGCGGACGTGAACGTGTCCGTGGTCAAGGCCTTCCTGGGAAGGGTGAAAGAGCGCGCTCTCGGTGAAGAGGTCTCGAAGTCGATCACCCCCGGTCAGCAGGTGATCAAGATCGTTCACGAAGAGCTGGTCAACACCCTCGGCGCCGAGTCCGCCGGCATGGCCAGGTCGTCGCCGCCAATGGTGATCCTCATGGTCGGCCTCCAGGGGTCGGGAAAGACCACGACCGCCGGGAAGC
>JBAVPF010000358.1:0-10608 GCA_049692815.1 Acidimicrobiia bacterium | reverse complement strand
GATGTGTTGATCTCCACCGCGGTGCCCGACCGGGCGGCGGCGTCCACCAAAGGCTCGTAGAGATAGGACGGTGGTGTCTCGAGACGATGGCCGAACACCTTGATCAAGTCTGCGTGGGCGAGGACGTCGACGGTCCCCGAGCCGGCCAGCTCGGTCTCGATGGCGAAGTAGTCCTCATATGCCTGGCGAACCCCGCGCCGCATGTACTCGTGAACACTCTCGGGATGATCGAGCGACCATCCCCCGATCCAGTGCACCGCCCCGATCAGCAGATCCCACGGATACGGCTCCAGCAGGTCGAGGACCGCATCGATGGTCTCCGGGAAGAAGTCGACCTCGAGCCCGAGCAGCACCGGGAGCCCTTGTTCCTTTGCGGCCACGACAGCCTGCACGTAGCTCTCCAGCGACAGCATCCGGTCTTCGGTCACGAATCGCTCCGTCAGGGAGGCGAGATCGGCTTTCGGCTCGCCGTCCCAGAACCGGCCCAGCACGCTCTCCGACTCCACACATCGGTAAAGATGCTCGGTGAAGCACAGCTCGGTGATCCCTCGTTGCGCCCCTGCATCCACGTACGACTCGATCAAACCGGGCGGGTACACCCCCGGCTCCGGCCCATCCCCCGTGTACGGGCCGTGGGGATGGAGATGCAGGTGATAGTCGCCCAACTCGCTACTCGAGCGCCGAGATGGCGAAGTCGGAGACCTCCGAGACGAGAGAGTCGCGGTCCAGCGCTCCCCTCGGGTCGTACCAGCGCTCGATGGCATTCAGCACGGAGAGAATGAATATCGAAGCCGTCTTCGGGTCGACGTCCTCACCAAACGAGCCGTCGTCGATTCCCTCGCGCAGGACACGGCGGAACGCATCCTCGTAGTGGTCCCGCGCCCCGATGATCCGGGAGCGATAGCCGGCATCGAGCACACGGGCCTCGTTGAGGAAGGTCCGCGCCACGTCGATGTTGTCGAGGAGTACGTCCACATGCCCCGCTATCAGGGCTCGAAGACGGTCCTGGGCGGAGCCCTCGACGCTCAGAGCCTCCTCAGCCGACTTCTCGAAGAGGTGGGCCCCCTCTTCCACCACCTCGACCAGGAGATCCTGCTTGGACGACACATGGGAGTAGAGAGAGGAACCGAGCAACCCCAGCTCGCTGCCCAGATCGCGCATAGAGGTGCCGTGATAGCCACGTTCGGCGAAGAGCCGCCCCGCCGCCCTGACCACGTCTTCCTTCGTGTTGCGCGCCGTCACGTCAACGATGGTCGTAGCGGACTACGACCCTGTCCGTGGTTGGATGCGCCTGGCAGGTGAGGACATAGCCGGCCTCCACCTCCGAGTCGATCAAGGCGTAGTTCTTTTCCATGCGGACCTCTCCCTCCTCGATCCGCCCCTTGCAGGTCGCACACATGCCTCCCTTGCACGAGAACGGCAGCTCCGAGCGAACCCTGAGCGCGGCGTCGAGAATCGACGTCTCCGGTGTCATCCTGGTGTCGACCGCCCGGCCGTCGAGGATGACGGTCAGATCGACCGTGCCCTCGCCGGGCGGGGGCTCGGGTGGGAGCGCCGAGGGGTCGAGTGGGCCGGCGAAGAACAGCTCGTCGTGTATGCGATCGTCGCCCACTTCGAGCTCGCGCAAGGTTCGGCGAGCCATGTCCACCATGTCGTAGGGGCCGCATAGGTACCAGCCGTCGACCTCCCTGGCCCCCAGGAGGCGGTCGTGAACAGTCCGGATCTTCTCCGCGTCGATGCGGCCCGAGAGCAGCGGGACATCGGAGCCTTCCCTGCTCAGTATGTGGAACATCTGGAACCGGGGGTGGTATCGGTCCTTGAGGCCCTCCAGCTCGTCGAGGAACATCACCGAGTTGGCCGTTCGGTTCCCGTATAGGAGTGTCCAGGTCGCCGACGGCTCCTGCTCCAGAGACGTCGAGATGAGCGAGAGGACCGGGGTGATCCCGGAGCCGGCGACGACGGCAACCGCCCGGCGTGCCCGAGAAGGATCGATGTCGATCGTGAACTCCCCGACCGGCGCCATCACCTCCAGCGTGTGCCCAGCCTCCAGCTCGGTGGTGGCAAACGTGCTGAAGACCCCACCCGGGAGCCGCTTGACCCCGACCCTCAGCTTTCCATCCCCGGCCGGGGCACAGATGGAATAGGACCGTCTCACGTCCTCACCGTCTATGACACGGCGGACGGTCACGTGCTGACCCGGTAGGAAGGAGAACACCGACACAAGCTCGGGTGGCACGTCGAAGGTGACCGCGACCGAGTCGGCCGTGAGCGGCGCCACTTCGGTGACTCGCAACTCGTGAAACTCGACCTCGCTCAACGCAACTCCTTGAAGTAGTCGAACGGCTCGCCACACGAAGAGCAGACCATCAATGCCTTGCATGCCGTCGAGCCGAACCGGGCGATCATCCTGGGGCCGGGCTCCCGACAGCGCGGGCACAAGACTTCCTCGGCGGCGGTCGGCGGGGCGATGCCGAACTCCTCGAGCTTCTGCCGGGCCCGGTCGCTCATCCAGTCGGTCGACCAGGCCGGGTTGTGCACCACCACGATCTCGTGATCGGTGAATCCCTCCTTGGCCAGGGCTGCGGAGATGTCGTCCTCGATCTGGCGCATGGCAGGGCAGCCCGAGTAGGTGGGCGTGATCCTCACGATCACCCGACCGCCCTCGGTCTCGACGCCCCTGAGGACACCGAGGTCTTCGATGGTGAGCACGGGTATCTCGGGGTCGACCACGGAGGCGACGACGGCGCGGGCGTCGACCGTGACGCTCACCACTCCAGCCCTGGGTAGCTGCGCTGCATCCATTGCATCTCGGCGAGAAGCGAGCCGAGATGCTCGGTGTGGAAGCCGCTGCGACCTCCACTGCGCTGGTTGGGATCGGTCGGCATCGTCAGCGTCGCCTGCTCCAGGACGCCGGTGACCGTTTGCTCCCAAGGTTCGCGGTATCCGGCGGTGGCCCCCTCGAACATCTCAGAGGTGAAACGCCACAAATGCTCGACGCCTGCCTGTGCCCTCTGATGCGACTTTTCGGTGCCGTCGCCGAGCCGGATCATCCAGCCCGAGGAGAACCTGAAGTGGTAGCGAGCCTCCTTCAGCGCCTTGGCGGCGATCCCGGCCAGCCTGACGTCGTCCGTATGGCTCAGGTCGTCCCACAGCAGCAGCTGATAGGCATCGAAGAAGAGCTGGCGGGCCATCGTGTGGGCGAAGTCGTTGTTGGGCTGCTCGACGAGGAGGAGGTTGGTGAACTCGCGCTCGCTGCGGAACATCGCCAGGTCGTCCTCGTCGCGGCCCTTGCCCTCGACCTCGCTCGCATAGGTGTAGAGGGCCCGCGCCACACCGAGATGGTCGAGCGCCGTGTTCCCCAGGGCGATGTCCAGCTCCAGCTCGGGCGCATTGGACACCCACTCCCCGAGGCGTTGGGACAGGATCATGTTGTCGTCCGCATGGGCGAGCAAGAACGTGAGCCGGTCACCCGGGTCCGGTGCCGGCGTCCCCTGCGGCGCCCCGCTGACGACCCCCTCGGTCACTTCCAGGTACCGAGTACCGAGTACCGAGTACCAAGTACCGGCCGACGAAGTCGGCCCCTCACATCTGCCCCACTTCCTCGGGTATGTCGTACGTCGTGGCCAGGCGATACACCTTCTCGTTGGCCTCCACGTACTCGCTGGCCGCCTCCGGATCGAAAGCCGAGATCTGGTCGCTGGGCACGACCCAGACACTGACTCCCTCGCCCCGTCGGGTGTAGACGTCTCTGGCGTTCTCCAGAGCGGTCTCGGCGTCGGGGGCGTGGAGACTCCCGATATGGACGTGCGAGATTCCCCGCCGGGCCCTGACGAACACCTCCCACATCGGCCAGCCTTCGAGATCGGTCCCCGTCGTCTCCTCTATCTCTGCGCTCTCGCCGGGTGCGACCGGCACGTCGTAGGTCATCGTCCCCTCCTAGGCGGCCCTGCGGCCGGCTCTCTTCTCGGCGTGCGCCGTGGCCGCCTCGCGGACCCAGGCACCGTCCTCCCAGGCCCTCACCTTGTGCTCGACCCTGTCCCGGTTCATGGGGCCGTTTCCCTTCACCACCCGCCAGAACTCCTCCCAGTCGATCTCCCCGAAGTCGTAGTGACCGCGGTCGGGGTTCCACCGGAGGTCGGGATCGGGCGGGATCAGGCCCAGGTACTCGGCCTGGGGAACCGTCATGTCGACGAACTGCTGGCGCAGGTCGTCGTTGGACACCCGCTTGATCTTCCAGTTCATCGATTGCTCGGTGTGGAGGGAGTCGGAGTCGTGGGGCCCGAACATCATCAGAGAGGGCCACCACCAGCGCTCGATCGCGTCCTGGGTCATGGCCTTCTGCTCGGGCGACCCCTGGCACAACCTGATCAGCAACTCATATCCCTGCCGCTGATGGAACGACTCCTCCTTGCAGATGCGGACCATCCCCCTCGAATACGGCCCGTAGGAGCAGCGGGTGAGCATGACCTGGTTGGTGATGGCGGCTCCGTCGACCAGCCAGCCGATGGTGCCGATGTCGGCCCAGCTGAGCGTGGGGTAGTTGAAGATCGACGAGTACTTGTGCTTGCCCATGTGGAGTAGCTCTTGCAGTTCGTCCCGCTTGACACCGAGTGTCTCGGCGGCCGAGTAGAGATAGAGACCGTGCCCCGCCTCGTCCTGGACCTTGGCCATGAGGATCGCCTTGCGGTGGAGTGTGGGGGCCCTGCCGATCCAGTTGCCCTCGGGCTGCATCCCGATCACCTCGGAGTGGGCGTGCTGCGCGATCTGGCGTATCAGCGTCTTGCGGTAGCCCTCTGGCATCCAGTCGGTGGGCTCGATCTTCTCTTCGGCGTCGATCAACGCCTGAAACCTCTCCTCCGATGTCATCTAGAACCCTTCTGTGTCGATTTGCGGAGTCATGGGGCGGGATAATCGACACAGAAGGTAACAAACGAACGTTCGTTTGTCTACAAGATCGCTGAGGTCGATGCACCTTGTTACCTTCGATCACATGATGAGGACGCCGTCGGTCGGCATCGTGGGCATGGGCTGGGTCGGCTCGAGCATCGCCATCTCCACGCTGCATGCGTCCGCCGCCCGGCACCTCCTGCTCCACGACGTCCGTGCCGAGGTCGCAGAGGGGGAAGCGATGGACCTCTCCCACGGGTCATCGTTCTACTCCACCGCGACCGTCGAGAGTGCTCCCCTCGAGCGTCTTGGCCAATGCGATGCCGTCGTCATCGCCGCCGGCAGGGCCGGGGCGCCGGAGCAGACGAGACTCGACTTGCTCAAGGGCAATGCCTTCGTAGTCTCTGCTCTGGCCGAGGAATTCCGCGGCTACGAGGGCATCGTGGTCGTGGTCACCAACCCCGTCGACGTGCTGACCCAGGTGTTCCAGAGGGTGTCGGCACTCCCCCCGGAACGCGTCATCGGGACGGGGACGATGCTCGATACCGCCCGACTGCGTCAGGCCCTCGCACGCGAATTGGCGATGGACCCGAGGTCGGTGCACGCCCAGGTGATCGGCGAGCACGGAGACTCCGAAGTGTGTCTCTGGTCTAGCGCCAACGTCGGGGGCACTCGTGTGCGGGATCTCCCTGATTGGCGTGACGCCCTGGAATCCACGATCGAGGACGAGGTGCGCAACGCCGCGTACCGGATCATCGAGCGCAAGGGCTCCACCAATCACGCCATAGGGCTGGTGACAGCCAACCTCCTGCGCGGGATGCTCCAGAACGAGCGGCGGGTCCTCACCGTCTCCCGTGTCCAGGAGGGCGCCGCCGGCGTCGATGGCGTCGCGCTCTCCCTGCCCGCCGTGGTCGGAATCGACGGCGCCGTCGAGGTCATCGAGCCCGACCTGGACGAAGCCGAGCATGCTGCGCTGGTGCGGTCGGCGGACATCATCGCCGAAGCTGCCGCGAACGTGTGAGTCCAGCGCGGGGGCCTCCACTTGACCACGGCGGCAGAACGCGTACCATTCCCGCCGATGACAGCTCACCTGTCCCGCACCGTTTGCGCCTGCACCTGTGCATGTGCGATCGCGCCGCGCGGGCAGTGACAGTCTGACACTCGACCGGACCAGTCAGAGGCCCGCACCGGCAACGCCAGGTAGCGGGCTTTTTCTATGCCCAGAAGGACCGACATGACCAGCACCACCAGGAAGGGCCTCGGCACCGATCTCTCGACGCGTCGCGTCGACGACGTGCGCGACCTGCTGCCCAACGTCGACAATCCGTCACCACTGGTCCGGGTGAACCGGGTGCTCGCTGAGCGGGACTTGGACCTCTACCTGAAGCTGGAGTGGCTCAACCCCTTCGGCTCGATCAAGGACCGCACCGCCGCCTTCCTCATGGAGGGGCTGGAGCGGCGAGGTCTCCTCGCGGGACGGGAGCTGGTCGAGGCGTCGTCGGGGAACACCGCGATTGCACTCGCCGCCCTGGCGGCACTGTGGGGGACCAGGCTCACGACAACCATCCCGGACGGCGTGCCCGAGGAGAAGAAGATCATCCTCCGCATGCTCGGGGCCGAGGTCTGGGAGACACCCGACGACCTCTGCCCCGTCGACAATCCCAAGGACGGTGCCATCGCCCTGGCCCGCGCCCTGGCCGCATCGGAGAATGGAACCCGGTACGCGGCAACGCGGCAGTACGAGAACGAGGACAACACCGCGGCCCACTACGAGACGACCGGGCCCGAGATCTGGAGGCAGACCGAGGGCCGGATCCGTTGGTTCGTGGCCGCATACGGCACCACCGGCACGGTGGTGGGCGCCGGTCGCTATCTGAAGGAGCGCGACCCGTCGGTGCGCGTGGTGGGAGTCGAGCCGGAGCCGGGCCATCGGCTGCCCGGCATGAAGAGCTTCGCCGAGGCGAGTGAGCCGCGGATATTCGATCGCAGCATCGTCGACCACGACATCGTCGTCTCCGACGAGGAAGCGTACGAGACGACCAAGCAGCTGTGGCGTGCCGAGGCACTGATGGTGGGGCCGTCCACCGGCGCCGTGGTGGCCGCATTGCGCCAGATCCCCGCCGAGCAGGGTGACGTGGTCGTCGCCATCTCCGCCGATTCGGGCATCAAGTACACGAGCTACTTCGAGGAGATCCTCGGAGAGGAAGGGAGACCACGGATATGAGCTTGGAACAGACCGAGTCACAGCAGCGGCACGAACCCATCACCGACCTCGACTGCACCGGTCTCCTCTGCCCCCTCCCCGTCTACAAGGCGGCACTGGCGCTGGGCGGTCTCCAGACCGGCGAGCGGCTCCGGCTGACGACGACAGACCCCGGGGCGCTGTCGGACATCCCGGCCATGGCTCGACAGCGTGGCGACACGCTCGTCTCCGTAGAGGAGAACGGGAGCACGCATGTATTCGTCGTCGAGAAGGGCGGAGGTCAGCCCGCCCGATAGGACGCCAGCTTCCTCATCAGCTCGTCGAAGTCGTCCAGCGTCAGCGACTGCGGCCCGTCGCTGAGGGCCTCCTCGGGGTTGGGGTGGACCTCCACCATCAGCCCATGTGCGCCTATCGCCGCCCCGGCGATAGACAGCGGGGCCACCAGCCCACGGTCCCCCGCGGCGTGTGACGGGTCGATGATGACTGGCAGATGGGTGCGACGGCGCAGCACGGGAACTGCGGTGACGTCCAGCGTGTTCCGCGAGGACGTCTCGAAGGTCCGGATGCCCCGCTCACAGAGGATGACCCGTTGGTTGCCCCCGGCGAGGATGTACTCGGCCGCTTGGAGGAACTCGTCGATCGACGCGCTCATGCCCCGCTTGAGCAAGACGGGCTTGTTCGCTCTGCCCACCTCGTTGAGGAGTGCGAAGTTCTGCATGTTGCGGGTGCCGATCTGGAGGACGTCCGCCTTCTCGACCATCCTCTCCACATGCTCGGGGGCGAGCACCTCGGTGACGATGGGCATTCCGTAGACCTTGCCGGCCTCGGCGAGCATGTCGAGGCCCTCCCAGCCGAGCCCTTGGAAGCTGTAAGGCGAGGTCCGCGGCTTGAAGCATCCCCCGCGCAACAGCTTGGCGCCCGACTCCTTGACGGCCTTGGCGGTCTTCATCACCTGGTCCATCGACTCGACCGCACACGGCCCGGCGATCATCACCAGGTCGGGACCACCGATCATGACGCCGTTGACGTCGACCACGGTCTCGGTGTGGGCGTCTCTGCGACCGGCGAGACGGTAGGGCCCGTCTGCATTCCCGCCTTCGGGCGCTGGCACCGAGTCGGCCACCTTGATGACCGGCTCGGGTGTGGGGCCCGGACGACGGTGCGGTCTGAGATCCCGGGACGGATAGGTGCCGAGCACCCGCAGGTACATCGTGTGAGGACGTATGTCCTCGAGGACCCGCTGCACTCTCGTGTCCTCGGTGTTGCCCTCGAAATCCATATAGAACATCTCCTGCCAGGCGTTGTTGGCCATGGGCCTCGACTCGAGCTTCACCAGCGGGATTCCCTCGGCGCGGAACGCGTTCAGCACATCGGCGAGTGCCCCCGCCTCGTTGCTCACCGAGAGCACCATCGAGGTCTTCGCCGGCACCTGGGCGTCGACCGTCACCGGTGCCAGGGCCACCGCTACGAATCGGGTGTAGTTGGTCTCCCGGTTGTTTATCCCGGGAACGACCACATCTAGCCCATGGATATCGGCCGCATCTTCTCCGGCGATGGCAGCTATCGCCGGGTTGTCCAGCTCCGCGATGCGCCGGGCGCTCAGAGCAGTGTCGGTGGCGTATATGACTTCGACGTCGGTGAGGCCGGCGAGAAAGTTGGTGCATTGCGCAACAGCCTGGGGGTGCCCGTGGATGGCCTTCACATCGGCCAAGGTCGCCCCCTTCACCCCGAGGAGACAATGCCTTATCTTCAGCTTGACCTCCCCGATTATCGCCAGTTTCTCCTCCAGAAGCAGGTCGTACACCTCGGCAAGGGCTCCGGACGTCGTGTTCTCGATCGGGAGAACGGCGACGTTCGCCCTACCGTCCTTGACCGCCGCCACTGCATCGCTGAAGCGGGCACACGAGACGAAATCGCGCTCGCTCATCTCCGGGGTGAGGGCGATCGCCGCCCGGTGGCTGTTGGAGCCCTCGACGCCCTGTATGGCGATGACGACCGCGTCCTGGCGTCCGTTGACGCTGCTCTGTATGTAATCGAATTGCACTCGAAGCGAATCGGCCATGATCTGCTCCCAGACCCTGGTGACCAGGTCGGGCTCGAGGTCGTATCGCCCGGCGGCGGCGAGACGCTCGATGAGCAGCTGCTCCTCGCGGTTGTCGTCCCGGAACGGGCGTTGTGCCCTGTGCTTGGCTGCGGCGATCATGCGCGCCAGCTCACGACGCTCGGCGAGCAGGCCGAGGATCCCGTCATCGATGCGATCGACCTCGCTTCTCAATGAGGTCAATTCGCCCGGGGCCTCGGTTGGGTCGGATTCGAGTGAACGGTCGACGATGTCGGACATTTGGGTCTCCAGTGCGGATACCGCAGATCTGCGGTGGTGGTGGAACGGATGGGGAACGGGCGAGGGTGGTGTAGTACGGCGCTAGGCGCCGAAATAGCCGCGGAAGAAGAAAGCGCCTGCGGGGACGGGGCCCCGAGTGGTGGCGGCGTTGCGGCTCATTCGGGCGCGATTGTTGCCGGAACCGGCGTCCCCGTCAAGAGCCCTAATGTCGCACCCTCATGACAGAACGCCATGCAGTCGTCCTGGGGACCGGTTTGTTGGGCACCTCTCTCGGCCTCGCCCTACGGGGCAGAGGCTGGAAGGTGACCGGCTGGGATCCCGAGCCCGCCTCTCTCGAAGAGGCGATGGGGCGCGGGGGCTTCGACACGGCGGCCGCCGAGCCGGACGTCGAGGATGCCGACCTCGTCTTTTTGGCGTCACCACCGGATGCCGTGGCCGCCACCTTGCGTGAGATGCAGACGACGACGCTGGTCACCGACGTGGCCTCGGTCAAGTCGCCGATCGTCTCCGCAGCCGGTCATCTCCCTCATTTCGTCGGTGGCCATCCCATGGCCGGAGGTGAGACCAGCGGCGCGGCCCTGGCCTCCTCCGCACTGTTCCATGGCGCGACCTGGGTGCTCACCTCCGACGGGGCCGACCCCGGCGACATCGCTTCCATGAAGGAGGTGGTTACCTCGTTCGGCGCCAACCCGGTGGTCATGACGACCGAAGATCACGACGCGGCCGTCGCCACCGTGAGCCATCTCCCCCATGTCCTCGCCGCGGCGCTCATGAGCCTGGCGGCGACCGATGTCTCGAGCATGACACTGGCAGGTGGCGGATTCCGCGACCTGACCCGCATCGCCGCCGCAGACGCCGGATGGTGGACGGAGGTGTTGGCATCCAACGCCGAGCACGTGGCGGCATCGATCGACCAGCTGGAAGCGACTCTCGGATACTGGAGGGAGGCGATGCTGGAGCGACGGGTCGCAGACCTCTCGGAAGCCCTCGACGAGGCACGCCGGGCCCGGCTCGGGCTAGGTGAGCACCACACACAGGTCCGTGTCGTGCTCTTGGACAGACCCGGTGAGATCGCCAGGGTGGGCCACGCCCTGGAGACGAGTCGTGTCGACGTCCGGGACTTCCAACTCCGCCACGGCGAGCACGGCGGTGGAGGCATCCTCACCATATCGGTGAG
>JBAVPF010000357.1:0-1523 GCA_049692815.1 Acidimicrobiia bacterium | reverse complement strand
GATCCACGTGATGCGCCACCACCGTCACGAACGTATCTCCCGCGTTTGCCGACGGCGAGTCGACAAACAGCAGCGACTACCTTCAAACTGACTCAGACAATCGCCAGAGAGGAACGACCTTGCCTATCGCCACACCCGAAAAGTATCGGGAGATGCTCGACGCGGCGCGTGCCGGCCGGTATGCGATCCCGGCCATCAACACGACTTCCTCATCGACCATCCTCGCCGCACTCGAGGGATTCTCAGAAGCCGGGTCGGACGGAATCATCCAATTCTCCTACGGAGCCGGCGAGTTCGCCTCGGGGCAGTCGAACAAGGACATGGCATTGGGAGCGAGAGCCCTCGCCGAGTTCGCCCACGTCGTCGCGACCCAATACCCGGCCAACGTGGCCCTGCACACCGATCACTGCTCGGCGGACCGTGTGGACCGGTTCATCCGGCCGCTGCTGGCGATGAGCCGCGAGGTCGTGGCCGAGGGCGGGAGCCCGATCTTTCAGAGTCACATGCTCGATGCCTCGGCCCTGCCCATGGAGGCGAACCTGGCACTGGCCGACGAGTTGCTCGACGAGTGCTCCGCCCTGGACATAGTCCTCGAGTTGGAGATCGGGATCGTGGGCGGGGTCGAAGATGCCACCGACAACACCGACGTCGACCGGTCCAAGATGTACACCTCTCCCGAAGACATGGTCCGCGTCTCCGAGGTTCTGGGCACCTTCGATCGAGGCCGGTACCTCCTCGCCGCCGTCTTCGGCAACGTCCACGGCTCCTACAAGCCGGGGGCGGTCCACCTCAACCCGAAGATCCTGCACGATGGGCAGGCGGCCGTGGCCGAGCGCTTCGGCGAAGAGGCCCTGCACTACCTGGTGTTTCACGGTGGCAGCGGCTCGAGCCTCGACGAGATCCACGAGACCCTCGACTACGGCGTGATCAAGATGAACGTCGACACCGACTGTCAGTACGCCTACACCCGCCCCATAGTCGACCACATGTTGAGCAACTACTCGGGTGTGCTCAAAGTGGACGGCGAGGTCGGGGACAAGAAGGTCTACGACCCGCGCTCATACATGAGGAAGGGTGAGTCCGGCATGTCGGCGCGCGTGGTCACGGCCTGTGAGACGCTGAAGTCGGCGGGCAAGTCGGTCGGTTGACGTTGGACCGCCGTCATCGCACCTGGGCCACATCGGAGCGGTTCGTCCCCAAGACCTTCATCCGACCGATGGTCCGTTTCAGCCAGATCGAGGCTTCGTCGGGCATCGTCCTGCTCATCGCCGCAGTCATCGCTCTGATCTGGGCGAACAGCGGCTGGTCGAGCACGTACTTTTCGTTCCTCAACGAGCACGTCACCATCGAGGCCTTCTCGATCCACATCGAGGAGACGGTCCTGGAGGTCATCAACGACGGCCTGATGGCCATCTTCTTCTTCGTCGTTGGGCTGGAGATCAAGCGCGAGCTGGTTATCGGCGAGCTCCAGGACTCCCGAGCTGCCGCCCTCCCCGTCCTCGCCGCGCTGGGCGGGATGGTGG
>JBAVPF010000356.1:0-4453 GCA_049692815.1 Acidimicrobiia bacterium | reverse complement strand
GCAATTCCCCATGGAGAGGGCCTTCTACGGCCCCCAGCTGCTCCGCGAGAGGATGGGTGAGGAGCTCGACGAAGAGCGCATCGCCACCTGGGACCCCGACGACCTCGCCCAGATCTTCAGGGGCCCGCCCGCCATCCACCAGTATTGGTCGGCCATGTCGAAGCGAGCCCAAGCACTCTGCCAGGTCCTGGTCGACGAGTACGACGGACACGCCGAGAACCTCTGGGAGACCGCCGACACCGGTTCCGAGCTGCTCAAGCGTCTCAAGGCGCTGCCCGGGTTCGGCAACGACAAGTCGCGCATCTTCGTGGGTCTCCTCGGCAAGCGTCTCGGCGTTCGTCCCGAGGGATGGGAGGAGAAGGCCGCCGACTGGCCGAGCATCGCCGACGTGGCAACTTTCGACGATGTTGCGGTCCTCCGCGAGCAGAAGCGAGCCATGAAGGCCGCAAAAAAGGCCTGAAGTCTCCTCAATCTCCTGTCGATCTCTGCCGATACCTGAATCCAGAGAGGACGATTTGGAAGGACAGAATCTTTCGGGCCAGCTGTCGGACTGGACCATCAGCGATCTACTCCAGATCATGCAGGTCACGAAGAAGACCGGTTCGCTGGACATCAACGGCTCCCGCAGGGGCCGAGTTCATTTCGTCGACGGTTCCGTCACAGGCGCCGAGCTGGCCGGCGAGAAGGGGAGCTACCGGGGAACCGACCGGAACGCCATC
The DNA here is from genome assembly GCA_049692815.1 of Acidimicrobiia bacterium. Lineage (GTDB taxonomy): Bacteria > Actinomycetota > Acidimicrobiia > Spongiisociales > ZC4RG35 > JANQRA01. The sequence continues at coordinate 3,734 of JBAVPF010000356.1, read as the reverse complement.
GCCGACATCCTCTACGTCCTGTCCACCCTCGATGAGGGCTCATTCGGCGTCGGCGCGGCCGACGGCCCCGATTCGGACGGCTTTTCCGTGGAAGACATCATGGGAGAAGTGGCAGCCCTTCGATCTCTCGAGGGCGAGGTCATCGACGCCGGGCTCTTCGAGGCACCCGGTGTCCGTCTGGTGAGTGATGTCGAGGACGGGATAACCCTCGAGCCCACCGACTGGCAGGTCCTCGTCACACTGGTCCAACCCTTCACATTCGAGTATCTCGAGTCGCGAGTCGGCCGCGGCGGAGCGGTTCGCATCTTTCACACTCTCCATCGCCTCGGTGTGGCCGAGGCGGTCGATGATGACGACGAGTCCGCCTGGCTCGATCAGCTCGCCGACGGTCTCGCCGGCCAGAGCACGGAGCCGACATGGCTGGAGCAGGTCCCCGACGAGAGCTCTGCGAAGCACGCCGCACCGGCGGCGGACACCCCGGTCGTGGAGGAGCCCGAGCCGGTGACGGTCGAGCCGGAGCCCGAGCCCGAACCGGAGCCCGAGCCGGTACCGGAGCCCGAGCCTGTGGCCGAGAGGCGAATCCCGGCCACCCACGACGTCAGGGGCGTCTCGGCGCCAGCCTCGACCACTCTCACCGACGGCGTCTACGACGAGATCAGACGTCTTCGCAGCAAGGTCGCCGACAAGTAACTGCCTCAGTGCCATCTGGCCCGAGGCGACCTTCCGTTGACCAGACCGTGGTCTCTTAGACTCCGCCGTCGTGTCTGCAAGAACATCGGTAGCGGTGATCGGCGTCGGGGCGATGGGCGAAGCTCTCGTCTCCGGGCTTCTCCGCGCCGGATGGGACCCATCCGAAGTCACCCTCTGCGTGCGTCGAATGGAACGTGCCGACGAGCTGGCTCATCAGACGGGTTGCGCCGTCGTCCTGGACCCGGCCGAGGCAATCATCGGGCGCGACGCCGTGGTCGTGGCGGTGAAGCCCAGGGACGTCGCAACCGTCCTGGAGAGGCTCGTCGGTGAGGTGACCGTGGAGCAAACCGTCATCTCTCTCGCCGCCGGAGTCACCACCGAGACCTACGAGTCGCAGCTGGGGGATGTCCCCGTCCTTCGCGCGATGCCCAATACCCCGGCCCTGGTCGGCGAGGGCGTAACCGGCCTGGCACCGGGAAGCCATGCTGGGCCCTCACATCTCGACACGGCCAGGGAAGTGCTCGGGGCGGTTGGGTCGGTGCGAGTCATGGAAGAGACCCTGATGGACGCGGTGACTGCGGTGTCCGGCACCGGCCCGGCATACGTCTTCCTGCTCGCTGAGGCGATGACCGAGGCCGCCATGCGTGAAGGCCTGCCCCGCGACATCGCCGAGAGCTTCGTGCATCAGACCATTCGTGGGGCGGGTCACCTGCTCACCGACACCGGTAAAAGCCCGGCACACCTGCGTCACGAAGTCACCTCGCCGGGAGGCACGACGGCGGCGGCGATGCACATTCTCGAGGAGAAGGGCTTCCGCGCCCTCGTCGAGGATGCGGTGCGGGCCGCCGCAGTGCGCGCTCGTGAGCTGGGAGGCGGTGGCTGAGCCTCTTCACGAGGGCAACGATGGCAGTGGTGGGCGCCGGCCCCATCGAGAAGCTGGTCACCTCATCCCGTCCGGGTCGTGCCCTCGCCGCCAAGTTCGTCGCGGGGGACACACTCGACAGTGCGGTCGAGGCGGCATCGACCCTCAACCAGGAGGGATTCGTCGTCTCATTCGATCTGCTCGGGGAGGCGGTCACGGATGCCGACTCGGCGCACGCCGCGGCTGACGAGTACCTCGAATGCCTCGACAGGATCGGCGCCGAGGGCCTCGAGGCCAATATCTCGATAAAGCCGACACAGCTGGGTCTGGCCATCGATCGGGACCTCGCCAAAGAGGCGGTGCTTCGCCTGGGGCACCGTGCCGGGGAAATCGGCACCACCGTCACGATCGACATGGAGGACTCCCGCTACACGGAAGGGACCGTGAGCCTGTTCGAGGAGTGCCAGGCGGTGTGTGGGAATCTCGGGATCGCGCTCCAGTCGTACATGCGCCGGACTCCGGCCGACCTGGAACGGCTGATCCCGTTGGGTGGGCACATAAGGCTGTGCAAGGGGGCGTATGTGGAGACGCACGACGTGGCGTTCACTGCCAAGTCGGATGTCGATCGGGCTTATGTCGACGAACTGAAGACGTTGATGGCGGCTGCGACCACCAAGCCGGCGGTGGCCAGCCATGACGGGGCCCTCATCGACCTTGCCAGAGATCTGGCTGGTCGCCGCGAGCATCCCTTCGAGTTCCAGATGCTCTATGGAGTGAGACCCGACCTGCAGAAGCGCCTGGTGGAGGAGGGTTTCGAGGTGAGGGTCTACATCCCGTTCGGATCGCAGTGGTACCCGTACCTGACCCGCCGGCTTGCGGAGCGGCCCGCCAACGCGTGGTTCTTCGCCCGGGCCCTCATCTCGAGATCATGAACCTCTTGACTTGAACCTTGGTTCAAGTCGTAGCGTTTCCCGCCATGACATTCGACCGATCGACGCTTGCTGCACAACGCACCATCGACCTGACGACACTTGGTAGGCGCTCGGGACGACCGAGACGCGTGGAGATCTGGTGGTTCCACGTAGAGGAGAGGTTCATCATCACCGGCACCCCTGGGAAGCGGGATTGGCTGGCGAACATCCACGCCGACGAATCGGTCGTGATCCACGTGAACGGCGAGAATCTGCCGGCGCGGGCGGTGCCGGTCGACGACCCGGAGTTTCGCCGACGCTTCTTCACCCGACCGTCGACCTCCTGGTACTCGACGCAGTCACAACTCGACCATCTCGTCGCGACGGCTCCCATGGTGGAGATCCTCTTCCAGGACTGAGGCCGTCCATACTCTCTGGCGCGTGACTGGACCCAATCCTGACTTCGAGAAGCTGATCGGACCTGACCGTCGCAGCATCGACAGGCCGAGCGGACTGGCCGTCACGGTCATCGTGATCACGGCCCTGACCGTGGTCGGGCTCTTCGCCCTGTGGCCCACCGAAAGGCCCGATCTGGATCTCTCGACCTTCGGCTTTGCCGATCAGGTGGTTCGCGCCGAGACAATCGTCGCCACCAAGGGCCCTTGCTCCTATGACGCCACTTATACATGCCGGATGTATCGATTCGATCTGCTCGATGATCCGGTGGGCGAGATCTCGATCGAGGAGTTTCCTGACCAGCCGGGTCAGCCAGACCTTCAGGAGGGAGACAAGGTCTTCCTGGCCGTCGTCACCTTCGACGACGGCACGATCGACTATCAGTATGCCGGGACCGACCGACGGCCAATGCTTGTGGTACTCGGTCTTCTCTTCGCCGGGACCGTGGTCGGCCTGGGGCGGCTACGTGGGGTGGCTGCCCTGCTCGGTCTGGTGGTCAGTCTGGCGATCCTGCTCTGGTTCATTCTGCCGGCGATCATCGATGGCGAGGATGCGGTGCTGGTTGCCCTGGTTGGAGGTGGGGCGATCGCCTTGGTGGCTCTCTATCTCGCCCACGGATACAACCCACTCACCCATGTCGCGGCGCTCGGAGCCTTCGCGGCCCTCTTTCTCACCGTGGCACTCTCCTGGGTCGTGCTGCTGGTTGCCGGCTTCACAGGACTGGCCTCGGAGGAGGCTTTCTATCTCCTGGCGATTCCCAACCTCGACTTCAACGGGCTCTTGCTGGCCGGGATCGTCCTCGGGGCGATCGGTGC
>JBAVPF010000355.1:0-9559 GCA_049692815.1 Acidimicrobiia bacterium | reverse complement strand
CTTCTACGAGAGGTCGACGTTGACGATCGCGACCTCAAGCGGGTCGAGGCGATCATCCAGTCGATGACCCCCGAAGAGCGCCGGACTCCCAAGATCATCGGCGGCAGCCGCAAACGCCGGATCGCGTCGGGATCGGGCGCTTCGCCCCAGGACGTGAACCGGGTCCTCAAGCAGTTCGCCGACGCACAAAAGATGATGAAGACGTTCGCCGGAGGCAAGGGCATGCCGTCACTCGACGCCCTGACCGGCGGCAGGCGTTCGAAGAGATGAGAGTTTCAGAGGTGAATTGATGGCAGTCAGGTTGAGATTGATGCGGATGGGCAAGAAGAAGCAGCCCGTCTATCGCGTGGTGGTGATGGACCAGCGTGCCCCTCGCGACGGGCGTTACATCGAGCAGATCGGGCGCTACGACGCCCGTCAAGAGCCGTCGCTCGTCGAGATCGACAACGAGAGGGCCGCCGACTGGCTCGCCAAGGGCGCCCAGCCCTCGGAGACCGTGGAGAAGCTGCTCAACATCTCGGGGGCAATGAACACGATGAAGATTCAGAGCGGAGGGATCCACGTGGTCGGGGTGAAGAAGGCCGTGGAGCCTGTTGCCGAAGCCCCTGCACCGGTCGAGGAGCCATCCGCAGAGACAGCCACGGAGGAGGAATAGTGGCCAAAGGTGAGATCGTTGAGCGAGTCGTCACCTATGTGATCAAGAGCATCGTCGAGGAGCCGGACGCCGTCCAGGTGACGCTCGTTGAGCAAGGCCCCGACGAGTTCGTCGCCGAAGTCCGCACCGCCAAGCCGGACATGGGCCGTGTCATCGGGCGTCGCGGCCGGGTGGCCAAGGCGATACGCGCCGCCGCCGGCGCCGCCGGTGAGGAAGAGGGGATCACTGCTGGGGTCGAGTTCATCGACTGATCGGCCCCCAGGGGACGCGGCCGGGGTCGAGGGCCCTGCCGATTCGATGACCCGCGTCGGCCGGCTGGGTCGCCCCAACGGTCTCGAGGGCTTCCTCGGGTTGTATGTGGAGGACGAGGACCTCGGTCATTTCCAACCCGGCGCAGCGGTGGCGGTTGGCGGGCGTGATCTCACGGTCCGCGCCATCAGACGGGGCAACAAGGGTCACGAGGTGGCCTTCGAGGGCGTGATCGACCGCAGCGGGGCGGAATCACTACGCGGCGCCGACGTTCTCGTCCCGGAGAGACGTCAGCTCGCTGGTGACGAGTTCTGGCCGTCCGACCTGGTCGGGCTCACGGTGAGGCCGGGCGGCGGCGAGGTCGTCGGCGTGGAGCACGGCCCTGCGCAGGACAGGCTGGTGATCCAACGGGGAGAGCTTCGTTTCGAGATCCCGTTCGTGCGCGATCTGGTGCCGGTGGTGGACATCGAGGGGGGATTCGTGGAGATCGTCGAGATCGAGGGTCTCAACCCGCAGTGAGATCGAACTGGATGCCGTCGAACCCGTCCTGGGTCGGGCGTCCGATGAATACCTGCCAGGTCCCGGCGGGGAGAGCCACGTCCTGCTGGAACTCGCCCCAGCCCTCGGACAGGGCCACGGGCGTCGTCCTGTCGACGAGCATCTGATCTCCCTGAGACACGCCGACGATCAGGTCGGCCTCTGTGGTGCGGGCATAGCCCTGCAACCGGGTGACACCGACGCTGGTCCGCGCCCCCGGAGCGACGGCAACGACGTCGTCGCCCACGGTGGCGGCGCCCTTGAATTGGACGAGACCGGGCTTCAGGTCCACCGTGAGACGGGCCGGCGTCGACTCCACCCGGGCCCGGGCGGCCGCCGGTCCGTTGAGGAGGAGGTCTACGAAAGTCGTCCCATCGAGCGCCCTCACCACGTAGAGCCTGTCCACCAGGGCGGTCTCGACCAGCTGGTCGGTGACCGTCGCAGAGTCGATGTCCATCTGGATCCTGATCACCTGAAAAGTGTCGAGATGGTCGATCCGCACGGCCGGGGCGGATATCGCCGGAGCACCCTCGGAAGTCTCGAAGTCGAACGTGATGGTCTCGCAGCGATCGCTCGTGTCCCAGGAGATCCTCCTCAGATGACGGCCGTCCGAGGCGTCCTCCCCGAACTCGGCTATGCCTGTCCCCTCCTGGAACTCGCCATCACCCGGGCACTCCACGATTGGCGGGAGGGTGGAAGGAGCTACCGAGCTAGCGGTGGTCGCAGCTCCACCGGAGGTGGTGGTCGACGCCGCATCCCCGCCGACGCATCCGGCGCCGGCGAGCACGATCGCGAGAGCGACTCCCAGGGCCCGAATGGCGCGCATGGCCAAAGACTATGTCTTCGGCACTAGTTTGAGCACCAACTCAAGAATCGAGGAAGCCATGCCGGAAGCCGTCATCGTCGCCACCGCCAGATCACCCATCGGGCGTGCCTACAAGGGGTCTCTCATAGAGGTGAGGGCAGACGACCTCGCCGGGTTCGCCATCAACGCCCTGATGGAGAAGGTGCCACAGGTCCCGAGGGATTCGGTAGTCGACGTGATGCTCGGCTGCGGACTCACCCACTCGGAGCAGAGTTTCAACCTCGCCCGCCCGGCGTCCCTGCTCGGGGGGATGCCTGAGACGGTGCCGGCCACGACCGTGAACCGCTACTGCGCCTCCTCCCTCCAGACGATTCGCATGGCCTTTCACGCCATAAAGCAAGGCGAGGGGGACACCTACATCGCGGCGGGAGCCGAGTCGGTGAGCCGCACATATGGCAAGGGATTCGACACCGACGACCTCAACCCCAGGTTCACCGACCCGGGGAGGGATGACTTCATCAACAACGTCTACATCCCCATGGGCAACACGGCGGAGAACGTCGCCAGGAAGCACGGGATCACCCGGGAGAGACAGGATGAGCTCGGCAAGCGGTCCCAGGACCGTGCGGTGGAGGCCCAGAAGAACGGCTTCTTCGAGTGGGAGATCACCCCGATCGACCTGCCCGACGGGCGCACCATCCGCGACGACGACGGACCCCGGCCCAACACCACGCTTGAGAAGCTCGCCACCCTCCCGCCCGTCTTCGACCCCGAGGGCACGGTGACCGCCGGCAACTCGTGCCCCTTGAACGATGGCGCGGCAGCGGTCCTGGTCATGTCCGATGCCCGCGCCAAGGAGCTGGGGTTGCAGCCAATGGCGCGGATCGTCGCCTCCTCGGTCGCCGGTCTCGCCCCCGAGTACATGGGGATGGGGCCGGTCTACGCGGTCGGCAAGGTGCTCGACCAGGCGGGCATGGCACTCGACGACATCGACGTCATCGAGCTGAACGAGGCTTTCGCCGCCCAGGTACTCGCATGCGTAGACGAGTTGGGGATCGACATGGACAAGCTCAACCCGCATGGGGGGGCGATAGCCCTCGGCCATCCCTTCGGGATGACCGGAGCCAGGATCATGGGGACTCTGCTGAACGACCTGCGCACGTTGGACGGGACCTTCGGTCTGGAGACCATGTGCGTCGGCGGCGGGCAGGGGATGGCGATGGTCGTGGAGAGGCTCGCCTAGGAGCTATCCGCCGGGCCCACCACCGAGTTGGCGGAGCAGGTCCAGCATGTCCGGGCCGCCCCATTGCTCGGCGAATCGCCCGTCTTCGATCCTCACCAGGTCGAGAAGGCCGACCAGCACCTCTCGACCGGTGGGAGCGATCCCGAGGAACTCGCCCTGGTGGGTCCCTCTCATCGTGGAGCGGAAGACGAGCTTGTCACCCTCGCTGACCACTTCCTCCACTTCGATCGTGATGTCGGGGAACGCGGCACGGATCCCCTTGAGACGCTCGATCTGAGCGGCGCGGCCCAACGGCGCCGACCCGGGCGAAGTGTGCCGTTTGAAGGTCTCGGCGGCGAAGCGCAGCACCGCCTCCGGGTCACCGGCCCCCCACACCTCGGCGATGTAGCGGTCCAGCAGGTTGCGGTTCTCGTCTGCGGGCAATGCCAGCTCCTCTCTCAGCCGGCCGATGCTACGCGCGACCTGCCCTCGCCCACCCCTGGGAGCTGTCGCTCGAGGGCTAGAATCACGGGTAGAAGAGACCTCGGGAGGGGTTTTGTTCGAGTTCATCTGTGAGCGTTTGATTCCGGGTTGTCACCACCGGGACCAAGATGAGAAAGAGGAGGAGCTCCTCGAACGCGCCACGGAGCACATCCGCGTCCACCACACGACGGATCATTTCGACGAGCCCGTCGACGAGGCCTTGAAGACGGTGGGCATCCAGTTCGTCAAGCCTGCTTGAGCTCTTCGCCGCCGACAAGCCTGCTCAGGAGGCCTGTGAATGGGAAGTTGAGACGAGGGTCCGGTCGGCGTTCTCACCAACCAGGTCCCCGTGCCCAGCTGAAGATCTGATCAGTGACGGCGCGCACCGTAGCCTTCGGCCCATGCGGATCAACGTGATCACGATGTTCCCCGAGTATTTCGAGGGGCCGTTGCGAACCTCGATCGTCGGACGTGCCATCGAAGACGGCAAGCTCGAGGTGAACCTCGTCGATCTGCGCGTCTACGGCATCGGGAAGCACAAGCAGCTCGACGACGCGCCGTTCGGTGGTGGACCGGGGATGGTGATGATGGTCGAGCCGCTCGCCGCCGCCCTCGAGCCGATGGGCGAAACGCATCGGGTCCTCTTCACCCCTGCCGGCGAGCCGATGTCCCAGGCGATGCTGGACGAGTGGGCAGCAGAGGAGGAGATCACATTCGTGTGCGGTCGCTTCGAGGGAGTCGACCAGCGGGTCATCGACATGTTCATCGACCGCGAGGTGAGCCTCGGCGACTACGTCCTCGCCGGCGGCGAGGTCGCTGCCTCGGCCGCCATCGAGGGGACGGCCCGGCTCCTCCCCGGCGTGGTCGGAAACCCGGAATCCACCGAGCGGGAGTCGTTTCGCGACGGTCTCCTCGAGGAGCCGGTGTACACCCGGCCCGCGGAGTTCGAGGGAGTCGGGGTGCCCGAGATCCTGCTCAGCGGTGATCACGGTCGCATCGAGGAGTGGCGGGCGGAGCAACGCGAGCGGCGAACGAGGGAGAGAAGGCCGGATCTCATCCCGAATGGCACCGATTCCGATTGCTGATAGAATTCGGCGCCCGGGACCACCTACCACCTCTCCCGGCACCCCTAGGAACCTTCCATGAACGATCTTCAAGCACTCGAAAGCGCGCATGTGCGCGACGACATCCCCGACTTCAGGGCCGGCGACACGGTCAAAGTCCATGTCCGGGTGGTCGAGGCTGGGCGTGAGCGCATCCAGATGTTCGAAGGTGTTGTCATCGCGCGAAACGGTACGGGCCCCCGCGCCTCCTTCACGGTGCGGAAGCTGAGCTTCGGCGTCGGTGTCGAGCGTGTCTTCCCGGTCAACGCCCCCATCATCTCCAAGATCGAGGTGGTCCGTCGTGGTGACGTCCGCCGCTCCAAGCTCTACTACCTCCGGGACCGGGTCGGGAAGTCCGCCCGGATCAAGGAGCTGCGCGACTGAGCTCCGATCCCGGCGATCGTCACCCCCTGGAGGGCCCCGGCACGCCGGCCCCCGACGATCTCGCAGAACCCGACTCCGGTGAGAAGCGTGAGAAGAAGACCTCGTTCTGGGCAGAGCTGCCCGGTCTCATCCTCACCGCCCTCGTCATAGCGGTCGTCATCAAGACGTTCCTGGTCCAGCCGTTCTGGATCCCGTCGGAGTCGATGATGGAGACGATCCACGTCAACGACCGGGTGATGGTGAACAAGCTCGCCTTCCATTTCGGTGAGCCCCAGCGCGGCGATGTCGTCGTGTTCCGTGACCCGGGTCAGCCTCAGCTCGACGAGTCCATCCCCGAGGCGGTGATCAGGTCGGTCCTCGAAGCCGTCGGCATTCGGACCCGCGGTAGTGAGGATTTGATCAAACGGGTCATCGGACTGCCGGGTGAGACCATCACCATCACGGACAACCAGGTGCTCGTCGACGGGGCGCCGATATCGGAGCCCTATCTCGCCGACGATGTCTTCATGCCGGACGACGGCCCGTTCACGGTGGGCGAAGACGAGGTCTTCGTCATGGGCGACAATCGCGAGTTCAGCTTCGACAGCCGACGGTTCGGCATGGTCCCCTACGACGACCTCGTCGGGAGGGCCTTCGTGATCATCTGGCCGGTCTCACATTTCGGGGGCCTCTAGAAACTGTCATCCCCCTCCGCTAACGCTTAGGCGGAGCCGCCGCATATGATCGCCGCTGCGTCGCTTGCTGTGAGATTCGAGGAGACATGGACGAAGACCTGGAGCGTTACGAGACCGAGATAGAGCTCAAGCTCTACAAGGAGTACCACGACGTCCTCCCCATGTTTCAGTTCGTCGTGGAGACCGAGAGACGCTTCTACCTCGCCAACAAGGTGGACGTCGAGGTCAAGAATGCCAACGGCTCCACGTACTTCGAGGTGACGATGGTGGACGCCTGGGTCTGGGACATGTTCCGGCCGGCCAGGTTCCTGGAGAACGTCCAGGTCCTCACATTTCGCGACGTCAACGTCGAGAAGCTGGAGAAGACGGAGCTGAAGCTCTGAGAGGAGACCGGCTCTCACTCGGTGAAGCGGGCGAGCGGCTCGCCGCCTGGTGGCTGGGACAGATGGGACTCGTACTCCTTGCCAGGAACGTCGAGGTCGACGGTGGGGAGATCGATCTGCTCGCCATGGACGGGCGAACCAGGGTGGCAGTCGAGGTCCGCGCCATCTCCGGTCCCGGTGACCCGATAGATGCGGTCGACCACGCCAAACGACGCCGCGTCGCCCGTCTGGGGGGACTGGCCGGCGCCGGCAGAGTCGACTTCATCGGCATCGCCCTCCGCCCCTGGGGTTTCGAATTGCACTGGCTCCGTGGTTGAGCCGACCGTCCCGAAGATGTCTCTAGGCTCGCCCTCATGAGCTCGAGTCCGGCCATACGCGTCAGCGGCCTGGAGAAGAGGTACGGGGAGACCCATGCATTGCGCGGTCTCGACTTCGAGATCCCTTCAGGCCAGCTGACCGGGTTTCTCGGGCCCAACGGGGCCGGCAAGACCACGACCTTCCGGGCAGTGCTCGGCCTGACCCGGCCCAACGCCGGGGAGATGGAGATGCTGGGCATGCCCGTACCGCAGCGTCTCCAGGAGGTCGTGAAGAGGGTGGGGGTGATCGTCGAAGAGCCCGGCATCCTCAAGACCCTGAGCGGCCGGGTCAACCTGGTGGTCGCCGCCGACACGCTGGGGTTCGGTCACGAGCGCATAGACGAGCTGCTCGAGTTTGTCGGGCTGGCCGCCGAGGCGCACCGCAAGGCTGGTGACTACTCCAAGGGCATGCGACAGCGGCTGGCCCTGGCCGCGGCCATGCTCGGCGATCCCGAGTTGCTGATCCTCGACGAGCCGTTGGACGGGCTCGACCCGGCGGGACAGCTCGCCTTCCGGGCCCGGCTGCGCGACCTCACCGAGCAGGGGAGGACAGTCGTCGTGTCCAGCCACGACCTGGCAGACATCGAGGCGCTCGCCGACTACGTGATCGTGATCGATCATGGCCGACTGGTGACACAGGGCCCCCTGGAGAGTCTCCTCGGCGGCCAGCGCACCAGGGTGGTCGTCTCCGAGCCACGACGTGCCTCGGAGATCCTGGCCGCCGCGGGTCAGGCCAATGAGATCGATGAGGATGGTCTCCTCGTCGACTCGAACGACGGTTCGGCGATCATCGAGATCCTGGCCAAGGCCGGGATCTACCCGAGCGAGGTGCGTCAGGCGCGGAGCACCCTCGAGTCGGTGTTCGTTGGGATCACCAGCGGAGGCGATCTGTGAGCCTTCTCCATGCCGAGTACCTGAAGCTGAGCCGTCGCAAGCTGTTTCCGGTCATGCTCGGCCTGCTGGCCATCCTGATGGGTTTCGTCGGCGTCCTCTTCTACGTCATCCTGCCCGCCCTTCCCGACTCGGCGCAGGCAGGGGCGGCAGTGCCCCAGCGTCCCGACGCATACATATACGGAGCGGTCCAGGTCGCCGGTCAGGCGTGGTGGTTCGCGGTGATCCTGGCCACCACCATGCTGGGGGGCGAGGTCGCCGGGACCGTTTGGGCCACCTCCCTCACCCGGGACTCCCGAAAGATCGTCCACATAGCGGTTCGGTTCCTGGTCTTCGCCGCCGCGTCGTGGCTCGCCTTCCTCCTGGGCACCGCGGTGTTCGCCGCCATCACCTTCTTCGCTGCCGAGGGGTCGGGGGCTCCGGCGGTGTCCGAGTGGCTGGGGCTGTTGTGGAAGTTTGCCGTCATCTCGGCGGCCTGGACTTCCATCGGTCTGGGTGCAGTCGCCCTGACCAGGTCGATCGCGGTTGCCATGGGCATCGCGCTGGGTCTCTCTTTCGTCGACTCGATCGTGGCGCCTTTCGTCGACTTCTACGAGAAGATGTCCCTGACCGCCGCCTCGAATGGCATCTTCGGAGTCGGTGGAGATGGCCCGTTCAGCAACCTGGTGCCCGGCTCCGGGCTGTCGACCGCACACGCCCTGGCGATCATGGCCGGCTGGTCACTCGTCGGGCTCGGCCTCACCTGGTGGGGTCTTCAGCGACGGGACGCCTGAGACCCGTACAGCCTTCGCATCTCCTTGTGCCAGCAGCCGTGATGCCAATGGCGGCGCATGTCCACTGCATCGTCAGGGATGACCACGAGGTGGAAAGTGCCTGCCGGGATCGTGTTGTCACAACCAGGGCAGATGTATTCCTTCACGGCCTGATAGGGCTGGATCGGGCTGACCGTCACCCGTGAGCTGTCGTTCATCTCGACCTTGGGTCGTCTCGCCGCCACGTGGAGAGGGTAGGGAGCCTCGGGCACTGATCCTGGCACCGGCGTCGTGCCGGGATGGCGACGGCCCGCCCTCCGGAGATGTCAGGCCGGGATGTCTCTGCGCCTGAACCCGACGAGACCCGAAGCGACGAGCAAGGCGGCGACAGCCGTCAGCACTAGGAACGGTGTCAGCACGAAGTCCTCGAGCGGAATCAACGGAACGTGTGTGAAAGGCGACAGATCCAACGACCATTGCGGGAATTGAAGGATCTCACCGAGCAGACCGAGGAGGAGGCTGACGACCAGGACCCCCCAGCTGACGGAGGCGAGGCTTGGACTGAGGCCGTACAACGCCATGGTCACCCCTGTGATCACCCAGACCGCGGGTAGCTGGGCCATGGCGGCCTCCAACACCCTGGGCACTTGCCCGCCGATGTCACCGATGATGGCTCCGTAGGTGAGACCGGCCACCAGTCCGGAAACGGCGAGGATCAATACCGGACCGACGAGCCCATACACCAGGTGGCTCCATGCGTACCTGGGCCGGGCGGTGGCGGTCGCCAGGACATGCTCGGACAGCAACTTGTCTTCTTCGCTCTTGAGCTTCAACACCGAGCGGATCGAGTAGGCGGCGGCAATGAGGGCGATGATCCAGACCACGAAGGCGAAGAAGGTGTCGGCCAGTGCTTGGGTGCCGCCGAGCCTCTCGAGGATCTGCGCCAGCTGCGGGTTCTCGTCGAGGATGGCGCTCATGCTGTCGGCGGCTGCTCCGTACACGGCCCCGAGGACTGCGAGCCCGGCGGCCCATCCCAGAAGAGAGCTCCGTTGCTGCCGCCAGGCC
>JBAVPF010000354.1:0-3672 GCA_049692815.1 Acidimicrobiia bacterium | reverse complement strand
ATGCCGTCGAAAGAGAGCTGGAGGACTTGTTCCATGTCTAGAGGTGAAGGCGGGTGGCAGCCAATGGGGGCTTGCTGCCACCTGCCTTCCTAGGCACGTCTTCTAGCGGTAACGGGGATAGGTCGTCCAGTCGATGACGTCCACCCAGACGCCGTCCTGCAGTTCCCTCACCTTGCCCTCGGTTGCACCAGTCCTCTGCGTGTCCGAGTAGCTGATGCCTACCGACATGCCGATGTCACGCTCCTGCCATTGGAGGAGCGTGTCCTTGAGGGCCGGCCACGTGAGTTGTGACCCGTCTGCGGTCGTCTCCTCCACGGCGGTTAGGAAGAGCTCGGCAGCGGCCCAGCCCGACTGTCCGAGGTTGATGTCTCCGTCGGGGTATGCGGCGGTGAAGGCCGTGGCGTACTCCTCGGCACCGGGCTCGTCGACCGGGACCCACCACACGTTCGTGTAGGTGCGCCCATCGAGGTCGAACGGGAGATCGATCAGCTGGGAGTAGTAGAAGCCACCACGGAAACCGTCATGGAGGAGGATCACTCCGTCGAATCCGCTCTCCAGGGCGGCCTGCAGAACCTGCACCGACCCGGTGAATGACCAGATCAGAATCGCATCGGCTCCTGAGTCGGCCAGACGGCGACCCAGCGGTGCGTAGTTGGTCTCGGTGAAGTCATAGCCGACATCCTCGACGACCTCCATTCCCAGGTCCGCGGCTGCCGCCTCGGCACCCAGTGGCCCGGCCTCGCCCAGCGGGTCATTGGTGTGGAGAACAGCGACGGTGTTGACACCGGCGTTGTCATGGACGTACTCCATCATGAGATGGATGGCGTCGCCATAGAAGGGCACGAAACCAAACGCATTGTCCGGTGCGGCGTTGTCGAACATGATCCTCGAGTCGGCGAAGGGGAACATGAGCGGAATCTCGTTGTCCGTCACGTAGTCCTTCACAGCGGTGAGACCGCCGGAACCGTAGGGGTGGAGAAGTCCGAACACCTCTTCGTCCTCCCACAACTCGCGGACCGCGTTCACGGTCTGAGACGGGTCGGCCTGGTCATCGATGACGTCCAGTGAGAACGTGTATCCATTGACACCACCGGCATCGTTGGCCATGTCAAGCCGAAGCTGGAGAGCGTTGGCGATGTTGGCCGCCACGGCCAGGGGGCCACTCTGCGCAATCCATGCACCGAGCTTCACCTCGCCATCCTCACTGATACCACGCACCGGCTCGGGTGCAGCCGTCGTGGTGGTTCCCTCTTCGCCTCCCGCAGTCGTGGTCGTCTGGCTGTCGTCCGCCTTGGTCGTCGTGGTGTCTCCACCGGTGTCGCCAGAGCTACACGCAGCCACGACCAGGGCCAACGCCAGGAAGCTCGCCAGGACCTTTCCAATACGTTTGAGCGCCATTCGATCCTCCGTTAAGGGCACGGCTCCCAACAGATCCGTGCGAGATGGCGAGCGTAGGTGTGCAGACACAAAGTGTCAACCACCACTTCATGCTTCATACTTTTGGCGCGACAGCGAAGATCTCATGGCCGGCTTGTCGTCGGTTCGGACTCGACCGTGTCCCCGTTCGCGCTCAACAGTCGGCGGGACCTTGCCAATCAGTGGTACGGAGTCCACTCCTGGTACTTCAGCTCCGGTCCCGAGCCGTCCGCCGGCGCACCCGGTCCCCCGAATGACCAATGACCGTGAACCATCTTCCATCCGTCGTCGGTGCGCTTCCAGATCTCGGTGGCGCGGGACAACTCGGGAAGCGGCGTGCCCTGGACATCTGCTTGGGCCCTGAACCACGACGTGACCCACGCGATGTCCCCGCACACCTCGATGTGCGGGTCGACGCTCTCGAAGATCGGCGGCTCCTTCTTGACTCGGTCACCTTTGATTCGATTCCGGTAGATGTCCCAGAGGGAGCACCAGTGCTCGACACCGACATATTCGCTTCCGTTGGTGTTGAACAGCCGGGTCCCGTCGGGCCCGCTCCTCATGTTCGCCCGGCACCAAGCAGTGTCCCCGGTCCGATTCGCCTGCACCCAATCGAGATGCAGCTGGAGGATCTGCTCCTCGTCGGTCCTGGTGTCTGCTTCGTTTGGCATGGGTCACCTCCTGAGTGGCTCCGTGGGCCTGGACGTCTCGCGTGATTTCGAGTGTGCCGCGAGTGTGAAGCGTTGGTTCACACTTGTCAATAGCAGTCCAATGCGATCCCCCTGCCAACGACTCCGCACCGCATGCCGAGATGCACCGAACGTCCAAGTGACTCTGGCTCTTGAGGGCGGTCCGGGATCGGTTGATGATCGTCACATGCGGCGTTGGGCCGTTTGGGTTCTCATTGCCGGTGCGTGGCCGTGCCGACGCTCCCCTCGTCCCGCCGGCAATAGTCTGTCGCGATGAATCGAGAAGAGTTGCACGACTTTGCCTCCCGCTACACCCAGGCCTGGTGCTCCCACGATGCCGACGCGACCGCCGCCTTCTTTGCCGAGAGCGGGTCCATCGGCATCAACGATGGAGAGCCTGCGGTAGGCAGAGTCGAGATCGCCCAATTGGTCCAGGGCTTCTACGACGCCTTCCCGGACACCGTGGTGATCATGGATGCCGTGCGAGGGGCAGCGGACAAGGCTGTCTATCTGTGGACCTACGAGGGGACGAACACCGGCCCCGGAGGCACCGGCAAGAGGGTGCGCTTCAACGGCTGGGAAGCCTGGACGCTCTCCGACGAGGGCTTGATCTCAGAGTCGATCGGCACCTTCGACTCAGAGGAGTACGAGCGCCAGCTTGCCGCAGGCGTATGAGCAAGGCCTCGCAATTCGCGATCTGATAACCAGTCCGACCGGGCAAGCCGGGCGATCGCCAAGAAGCATGACGGGGTATCGGGCCCGGGCGCGAAAAAACCCCGAGGGAGCGGTAACCGAAGTCATCACCCTCTCGGGGTTCTCGACCCGTCTCGTGCTCCAACCCTAGAGCTGGTCCACCAGGCGGATACTGAAGTGCCCTCTCGGTCAATTCAGTCCCGGTCTGAGGTTGCCCTCAATCCGGTTCGAGAACCATATCCCATTGGTCGGCTCGAGGCCAACCCGATCGCTGAAGAAATTTCGCGACTTTCCCGGCCTTTTGCGGCCGCCATCCCTACGTAACGATAAGTTGGGCGCGTCAATCTCGGAGCCTCTTCAAGAGAGGAGCGAAATGCGCATTCAGGGTGTGTCTGGTGATAGGGGCCTCACGACGAGGATCATCTTCTTCTTCACGCGACGGAACATGACACGAATCGCGGGCAGGGCACCCGAGCGGATGCTGGAGCCGCTCGAGCTGTATGCGCATGTCCCGGAGCTGCTCAAGACCTACGGACGGCTGGAACAGGCCACCAGCAAGCTCGAGGCGATGGACAACCGCTACATGGCCTTGGCGGCGATGAAGACGGCGACCTTGGTCACCTGCGAGTACTGCATAGACCTCGGCTCCCAGATCTTTCGGCAGTTGGGTCTCAGCGACGAGGAGCTGCTGGCTCTGCCGACGTATGCGAGCAGCCCTATGTTCGACGAGACCGACCGACTGGTGATGGACTATGCGGTGGGGATGACTTCTACACCTGCGGAGGTCTCCGATGAGCTGTTCGACCAGATCTCGGAGCGCTTCAGCCCGACACAGATCGTCGAGCTGACTCACCTGATCGCCATGGAGAACATG
>JBAVPF010000353.1:0-7958 GCA_049692815.1 Acidimicrobiia bacterium | reverse complement strand
AGCCTCTCGACGTACTTCGCCAGCACGTCGGTCTCAAGGTTTACGGTGTCACCCACGTTCCGCAAACCCAGCGTGGTCACCTCGACAGTGTGTGGAATGAGAGCGACCTCGAAACCCGCTTCGTCTGCAGCGGCGACGGTGAGGCTGACACCGTCCACGGTGATCGAGCCCTTTTCCACGATGTATCGCATCAGCTCGGGCCGCGTCTGCACACGCATGGTCGTGCCGTCCTCGTCGTCGCTGATGGAAGTCACCGTCCCGGTGCCGTCAACGTGTCCCTGCACGACGTGACCGTCGAACCGCCCATCGGCGCGCATCGGCCGCTCCAGGTTGACCTGGCTGCCCACGCCGAGGCGTCCGAGATTCGTGCGGCTCAGCGTCTCCGGGATCACATCCACCGCTACTTCGTCGTTGGCGGGCACCACAGCTGTCAGGCAAACCCCGTTGACGGCGATCGAGGCCCCGATGGCGAGATCGCCGAGGGCAGCGGCTCTGACCACGAGTCTGTGACCCGCGCTGGTCTCGTCGACCGACGTGACTGTGCCTATCTGCTCAACGATTCCGGTGAACATCAATCCTCCACCACGAACTCGATGCGAATGTCGTCCTCGATCCTGCGGACGTCCGATATTCGCACACTCCTGACGTCTCCAATTGTCTCGAACCGACCGATCAGGGGTTGAATTCCGGACCCTCCGCCCATCATCGCACCCACGTAGACCACACCATCCGTGATGACCCCCGCCGACCACCAGGCTCCGGCGACCGCGGCACCACCCTCCAACATGAGCGAGAGCAACCCGAGATCGGCGAGGGCACGACAGGTTGCAGCCGGGTCGGGCAACGTGTCGCCGGCCACGACCACCAATTCGCCGGCCGGTAAGTCCCGATCAGTGGCCGAGACCACGAGCGGTTCTCTCTTCCAGATCCTGGCTGCGGCGGGCAGCTCCCCTGCTCCGGCGAGGATCACGGGTCTGGGCTGAGGGCCGTGGTAGTTGGGCAGGCGGACGTCGAGCCCCGGATCGTCTGCTCGCAACGTGCCGGCTCCCACCACGACCGCGTCCACCGATGAGCGCAGCTCATGAGCATCGAGCCGGGACATCTCGGACGTGATCCACTGCGACGAGCCGTCGACCGCTGCGGCGGAGCCGTCCAGGGTCATGGCGTATTTGATGGTGACCATGGGCATGCCCGTCTCCCTGTGACGGAAGTAGGCCGGGTCGACGAGACGAGCCTCGGGGTCGTCGGCCACTTCGACGTCGATCCCGGCTGCCCGCAGCTTCTCCACACCGCCTCCGGACACTCTGGCGTCGGGATCGAGGGCGCCCACGGTCACCCGGGCGACTCCGGCCTCGATCAGCATGTCCGCACAGGGTGGGGTTCGTCCGTGATGGGTGCATGGCTCGAGGGACACATAGACCGTGCAGCCGTGTGCATCTCCGGCGCGATCGACGGCGACCACCTCGGCATGTGGTGAGCCTGGGCCTTCGTGGGCGCCCTCGCCGAGGATTCGGCCTTCACGGTCGACGACCACGGCTCCCACCCTCGGGTTGGGATGAGTGTGATGGGGACGGGCCAGCTCATAGGCCCGCCGCAGGAAGGGGCTGACGCCCACTCAGGCAGTGCGTCGATCGATGCGGTACGTGGAGCCCGGCTGCTTCTTGGCGAACTCCTTCATCTCCACCGCGATGGCCGACGCCTCCCATTGGGTCCCTATGTCACGCACGTCGGTGGACGCTACACCCAGGGAGAGGGAGACGACGGGGAAGGCATAACGCTCGCCACGGCGATCGATCACCTCGATGTACCCGCGGAGGGCGTCGGCGGTGTCGTACAGATCGAGGATGCCATCGTCGAAACGCTCTATGACTTCCTTGCAGAAAGGCTCCGCGACGGCCGGCGGGATCATCGCAACGAAGTCGTCACCGCCGATGTGGCCGACGAAGGCGCCGTCGATCCCGAGACTGGTTGCGGCCTCGGTGAAACAGCTTCCACAGAATCGGATGACCTCGTCACCGCGCATGAAGCCGTAGTGATCGTTGAACGCCTTGAAGTTGTCGAGGTCACCGTGTACGAGGGCGAACTCGCTGTTGCTGTGAATCGCGTTCTCGATCTCCGCGGTGATCTTGAAGTTGCCGGGTAGCCCGGTCAACGGCGACAGGTCGCGCGCTGCCTGGGTGCGCCGCAGGACGGCACGAACCCGGGCGGCGAGCTCGGTGATGTCGAAAGGCTTGGTGATGTAGTCGTCGGCTCCGAGCTCCAACCCGCGCACCCTGTCCTCGGGAAGCCCGCGCGCGGTGAGGAGGATGATCGGGATGCTCGCCGTCGCCGCCTGGCTGCGAAGACGGTGGAGTGCGGTGAGACCGTCCATCCGCGGCATCATGATGTCAAGGATGATCACGTCGGGAGGAGTCGAAGTGGCCCTCTGGAGGGCGTCCTCGCCATCGACAGCCGTGTCCACCTCGAAACCATCGAGCTCGAGGTTCACCTTCACAACGGTGAGAATGTCCGGATCGTCGTCCGCGACCAGAACTCGTTCACTCATCTGTCTCTGCGGCCCTTCTCAAAGCGTTTACAGCAGCAGGCGGGTCCTCGGCTCCAAACACTGCGGTACCGGCCACCAGCACGGTTGCACCGGCTGATACGGCCTGCCCGGCATTGTCAAGCGTGATGCCGCCGTCGACCTCAATATCGGCCCCCAATCCGTGTGACTCAACCCATTCTCTGGCCTTCTCGATCTTGGGAAGCACGTCGGGGATGAACGCCTGTCCGCCGTACCCTGGCTCGACCGACATGACCAGCACCAGGTCGCAGTTCTCCACGTAGGGCGCCACGGCGTCGAATGGCGTCCCCGGATTCATGACCAGGCCGAAGTCCAGCTCATTCTCCTCTGCGCGGGCCATGGCCCTCGATGGATCGGGCACGGCTTCGATGTGAACGGTCACCAGGTCCACACCGGCCGCCTTCAACTCGCCGAGATAGGCGTCGGGGTTGGTGGTCATGATGTGACAGTCGAAGTAGAGGTCGGTCGTCTGGCGGATGGAAGCGATGACGGGTATCCCGAACGAGATGTTGGGCACGAAATGCCCGTCCATGACATCGAGGTGGAGCCAGTCTGCCGCCGGGCCCACACGTGCGATCTCACTGTCGAGACGGGCGAAGTCCGCGGCCAGGAGAGAGGGGGCGATCTTGACCGGCATGATTCGAGTCTATGACCTCATTTCACCACGCCACGGTCAGCTTTTCGCCCTCGCAGCCAGTCGGCCCCCGATTGGGGGTTGCGCCCGGGCGGCTGCAGCCTTACCAACTCGACGCCACCACCATGCACGCCCACCACCGGCACGCCGTCGACGGACCGCCAGGTACCCGGTTCCGGTGCCGCGTCGGCTTCACGCGCCAGGAGCAGCTTGTGATGGTCCCCATCGATCTCGAGAGTTGCAGCCGGGCTGGGTGACAGCCCCCGCACCTGATTGACCGTTGTTCGGGGGCCTGCCCCTATGTCGACGGGCCGATCCTCCGCCACGATCTTGTCTGCGTAGGTGGCGCCGTCGTCGGTTTGTGCCACCGGGAGTGTCGAACCATCCAGAAAGGAGACGACGGACTGTGTGAGCAGCCGGGCACCCAAATCGGCCAGCCTGTCGGTCAGCTCACCGGCGCTCTCCCCCGCGAGTATGTCTACCGCTTGAGCCGTCAAAACCGGCCCGGTGTCCAGACCCTCGCCCATCTGCATGATCGTCACCCCGGTCATCGAGTCCCCCGCCATCAACGCCCTCGCAACCGGGGCCGCCCCGCGCCAGCGCGGGAGAAGGCTGAAGTGGACGTTGAGGATCCCGTGCTCCGGTATCTCCAACACCGCGGGCCGAAGGATCCGCCCGTAGGCGACCACCACCCCGAGATCCAGAGGCTCGTGGGCCCGAAGGGCCGTCTCCAACTGCTCGGCTGTGCTTGGCTGGGCGATTTGCAGGCCAAGCCGGAGTGCACGCTCCTTCACCGGCGATGGGCGTGGCTTGCCGGATCGACCGCGGGGGCGATCCGGCTGGGTGACCACCAGCACGATATCCCAGTGCTCAGCCAGTGCGGTGAGTGTGGGGACAGCTGCGGACGGCGTCCCCATGAACACGATCCTTGGGTTCACGTGAGGCCCAGATTCTCGTTCCGCAGTTCCTGCAGAGCCTTCTTCCGATCCCGTCGTGACAAGGCATCGATCAGCAGACCCCCATCGAGATGTGCCACCTCGTGTTGGAGGACACGCCCGAGGAGCCCGTCCCCGGCGTATTCCACCTCGTTCCCATCGAGGTCCAGGGCCTTCACCCTGGCGAAAGCAGGCCTCGTTATCTCCCACCAATGTCCCGGCACGGAGAGACAGCCCTCCTCCATCTCGAACTCGCCGGCGGTCTCCATGATCTCGGGGTTGATCATCACACGAGGGCCCAGCTCGTCCTGGGCGTCGAACACCGCGATCCGGCGGGAGATGCCTATCTGGTTGGCGGCAAGACCCACGCCGGGGGCGTCGTACATCGTCTCGATCATGTCTTGTGCCAGGGTGTGCACAGCCTTGTCGATCTCGTTGATCGGCTTGGTCTCCAGTCGAAGCACCGGGTCACCGAATGTGCGGATCGGGAATATCGCCATAGGGTCGGCGAGACAGGTTAGATCAGCCGAGCCCGGCTGCGGGCTCACACGTCTATGGGGTCCACGTCGATCCGCACCGTCGTGCCCTTGTCACGCCACCCTCCGACCAGCTTGCGGAGGGGGACGCGGGCGCGGCTCAGCTTCCCGGTGATGAGCCAGCGCTTGCCTCGATCGACTTCGACGGGCCCCAGCGCGATGACGTCGTCTCCGAGGCCGGCAAGGTCGGAGTCGACGGTATCGGGGATCTTCCCTCTCAGCTCCACGACGATCATCTCGGTGGCCGGCGGGGCTGCGTCCCGCGCCCTCTCCACCAGCACCCGCTCCAAGTAGGGGATGGGGTTGCCCCGCCTCATCGTGGTGACCAGTGGAGAGTCCGGCTTCGAGGTCTGGAGCATGAGACGGGAGCCTGGTGAGCTCCCCACCATCGAGGCCAGACGGGCCAGCTGTCGCAGCGCCTCCTCGGTCGTTCGGTATCCGCCGCCCGTCAGGATCCCATCAACGTCCGCCGCTACCGCCAGGTCGACCCGACCGAGCCCGGCGAGGTCGCGCTCGGTGCCCACCGTGACCGGGGCTTCCCCGGGGACCGTCGAGGCCGTGCCCGGTCCGATACGGCGATTGATGTCAGCCACCAGTCGATCCGGGATCGTGCCCAACTCCTCGAATTCCGTGCCGCCGCATTCCCGGCACCGCCCCGCCGGCTCCCGGCATCGTGGGCAACGCTCCACCCGTCCGAGACGAGCACCGCAGTTCCCACAGAGGCGCAGGGCTCGGCATCTGGCACATCTCAGCGATGAATTGTCCGCCCGACGATGGGTGTACACGAAGACCCGTCGCCCCGCCTCCAACGTCGCTGCGATGGCCGCAGCCACCCGTGCGGACAGGTATCCCGATCCAGGTTGATCTTCCCCCCTGTCGACCACCTCGACCAGGGGCCAGGCCCGATTGCCGGGCCGGAGCACCTCGGCACCGGCGGCAAGCAGCTCCACGCTCGGCGTGGGACCGAAGAAGACCAGGTTGAACCCCTCGACGCGGGACCGTGTCCTCATGAGGTCGCGAACATGAAGCGTTGGGGTCTGCCGGTCTTTCATGGCTCGCCGGCCCTCCTCCAGCACCACCGCCAGACCGAGGCCTCTGGTCGCCCACAAGGCCGTCTTGGGGCTGCCGACGACAATCCGGGGCGGCGACTGCATCTCTGACCAGGCCCGGGTGTCGGAAGCGTCGTCCTCACCGGTCACCGCCACCAGGGCACCGCGGAGGTCTTCGGGGACGGTGTCCCTGATCCACTTCACCTCGGCAACGGAGGCGGCGACGATGACCACCGAGCGGCCCGACTCCAGGACACGTCCGCATGCTGGGAGCCAAGCGAGATCCCGCCAACTGGCCACCAATGCCGTGGTCGGGCCGTGTAGCCCTCGTGCCGAGCGTTCGATGATCGGGTCGAGCACGGACTTGGGACGACGGCGGGCTCTCGTGACGGGCGCGTCGGGGGCGGAGCCGGGGAGATTTGGAGGTGTGGCCCGGGAGAGGAGAACAGACACCGGCGCCACATAGTGTTTCGCCGCCCAGTCGAGCGTTTCGAGGAGCCGCTCCTCGAACACAGGGGCTTTACCGGAGATCCCCGAGACCTCCTTCAGGTCACCCTCGCGGTCTTCGGCGACCTCCACCACCCAGCCTCGCACCTTCCGGCCCGAGAGGGGGATGCGCACGATCGTGCCGACGGAGATGTCGGATCTCAGATGCTCGGGTATCGCGTACCAGAAGCCGTTGTCGACCGAGTATGAGGCGACGTCCGGGACGATCCGCGCCGCCGGGTTCACACCCCTGCGGCCGACTTCACCGCTTCGACGCGATCCAACTGCTCCCAGCGAAACTCGGGACGGCCGAAGTGGCCGTAGGCCGACGTGGCCGAGAAGATCGGCTTCCTCAGGTCGAGAGTGTCGATGATGGAAGCCGGGCGAAAGTCGAAGACCTCGCCGACGACCGTTTCGATCTTCGCCGGGTCGATCTGCTCTGTCCCGAACGTCTCGACGTGGATGGAGAAGGGGTCGGGCTGACCGATGGCGTAGGCCAGCTGTATCTCCAGTCGATCGGCGAGGCCTGCGGCAACGAGGTTCTTCGCTGCCCACCTCGCCGCGTATGCGGCGGAGCGATCTACTTTCGTGGCGTCCTTGCCGGAGAAGGCTCCGCCGCCGTGGCGGGCGTAGCCGCCGTAGGTGTCGACGATGATCTTCCTGCCGGTCAGGCCGGTGTCGGCGACAGGCCCTCCGATCTCGAACCTGCCGCTCGGGTTGAAGATGAACTCGATGTTCGTGGAGAAGAGGTCGTCGGGGATCACTTGTTTGACGACCTCGGCGTAGATATCGCCCTTCATCGTCTCCTGGTCCTGATCGGGACCGTGGTGAGTTGAGATGAGCACCTTCTCGACCGACACCGGTCGCTGCCCCTCGTAGCGCACCATCACCTGCGTCTTGCCGTCGGGGCGCAGGTAATCGAGCTGTCCCTTCTTCCTCACTTCGGCCAGTCGCTCCGCCAGCCTGTGGGCCAGCGCGATCGGCAGGGGCATGAGGGAATCGGTCTCACGGACGGCGAATCCGAACATCAAGCCCTGATCACCGGCGCCTAGCTCACGGTCGACACCGGAAGCGATGTCGGGGCTCTGCTCATGCACCCGGTTCTGGACGTCGATGGTGTCGGCGGCGAAATTGGCATCGAAGCCGTCATAGCCGATGCGGGCGACGGTGTCCCGGACGATCCCGTCGATGTCGAGGTCCGCGCCGATGCGCACCTCACCTCCGACTATGGCGACACCGGTGGTGACAAAGGTCTCACAGGCGACGTGCGAGTCGGGGTTGAGCCTGAGTGCCTCGTCGAGCACAGAGTCCGACACTGCGTCGGCGACTTTGTCGGGGTGGCCCTCGGTGACGGATTCCGAGGTGAAGAAGTAGGTCCGCATTGCGGGGCGAGACTAACGCTCGGGACCGATTTCCTGCATCACGCGGTCCAACAACCGCGCCGCAACCTCGGTCTTGGCGAGGATCGGCCAGGAGTCGGTGCCGCCCTCCGGGTCGATAACCACCACCCGGTTGGTGTCGGTGCCGAATCCAGAGCCCGGCTCGCTGACGTCGTTGTACACGAGAAGATCGACATCCTTCTTCTTTGCCTTCTCGACTGCTCTGTCTATGTCGCCGGTCTCGGCGGCGAAGCCGACTACGAAGGGCTTCTCCTCGCGGGCGACGACGGAGGCAAGGATGTCGGGGCTCGGTTCGAGGTCGATCGAGTCGAGCCCCGCCGACCGCGCCACCTTCGATTGCCTGGGGTGGGACGGC